>NZ_WHJF01000207.1:0-3579 GCF_011682185.1 Massilia genomosp. 1 | reverse complement strand
TACCAATGTCGAATTGACGGCGGAGACCGAGCATATTCACCTGACGGCCAGCACCGATATCACGTTGCAGGTGGGCAGCAGCAAGATCGAGATGAAAGCGGACGGCACCATCACCATCAGCGGTGTGAATGTCAATATCATCGGTAGCGCCAGGATCGATTTGAACAGCTGATCGACACCCCATCGCCAGCCCGGCGCCGGTGGCGCGGGCTGGCTCAGCCGCGCTGCAGACATCGCCCCAAAGAGAACCAGGATGAAAGAACCGTCAAGCATGCCATACCATACCAATCACGCGACCTTCGAGCTGCCGGCGCAGCTCAAGGACAAGACCATGCACATGTTCACGCTGGCCGACGAGGGACCGAGCGCGTTCAGCGTGGTGATGTCGCATGCGGATGCGCAAGGTGACGATTCGCTGGTCAATTTCGCCGACCGGCTGGTAATCGAACTGGGCAATTCCTTACCCGATTTCCGCTTGCTGAACAGGCTGGAGCGGACGCTGGACGAGACGCCGGCCATCGAACTGGCGTACCGCTGGCGCAGTGCGGGGCACATGATGCACCAGCGCCAGGTGATCACCATGCTGCCGCGTACCGAAGCGGGCGAGGTGAAGGCGATGCTGGTCGCCGCAACCTGCCTCAATCCGTTCACCGACGAGTGGAATGCCACCTTCGATGACATGCTGGCCAGCGTTAAGCTACGCCACAAGAACGCGCCGGCAGTTACCGAGCTCGCAAGTTCGGCGCCGGCGCTGGCGTCGACCGTGTTTGCGCTGTCCGAACGCCGCCGCACCCTGCACGCGTTCGCCAACCATGACGAGGCCTGCCGCAAGACCGATGCGCGCGAAGTCGAGCATGACGCCTGGGCGTTTTTTGATGCCGCCGGCACACCGCTGCATGCCAATTTTATCGTGCCAAATACCGGCACCTTGTGGCGCAAGGCCGGCAGCTACGTGCTCGAAAAACGCCCCGAACGCGGTGCGCCAAATCTGCGCGCGCAGCTGTATCAGGCCTCGGTGTTTGTGGCGGGGTCGGCGGACGTGCGTCTTTCCAGCATTGCCGAGGTTCAGGCCATGCTCAAGCAGCCCACGGAGAGTTAAATCATGCCAAGAGCAGCAAGATTAGGGGATGCGATCGGCCACACGCCGCCCGGTGACGGTCCGGTCGGAGGCATCGGCGACGTCACCGGCAAGATCGTCGGTCCTTGTTCCAGCAATGTGTACACCAACGGCATCAAGGCCGCGCGGGCGTATGTTGACGTGGCGGTGTGCTCGTTGCACCCGCAAGCACCATTGCCGATCGCGACCGGCAGTTCGACTGTCTTTATCAATGGTTTGCCTGCAGCCAGGGTCAGCGACAAGATTGTGTGCAAGGCCTATATCACAAACGGTTCAGGGAACGTGTTCATTGGCGGTGCGGCTGTTCAGACCAATGCGTTCATGCCTGAGGGCATTGCCGAAGAAGTGGTCGAGATAGTGAAAAATGGAGCGACGCTTGTTTTGGGGGCTGGCGAAATTGTCGTTGGAGGGCTGTACAATTCTGCGGTGAGGATTGGCGCGGGCCTGGCCTCGATCCCGTACATGCTTGATTCCGTGGACGGGGCGGTTGGCGTGCAAAAAGAAATCGCTCAAGGCTTGAACTATAATTTCAAAAGCGAGGGAGCCAAGCAGATCGGCGAGGCACTCAAGCCGGTTGGAGCCTTCGTTCAAGAGAAGATTACGGAAGCTAGGGATTTTTCGGAAGAGCACATCGGGATTGGGGCAACGGCGATTGTTTTTGGGGGTGCCGAGGCAGGGGTGGAGATTGCCGGGGTCGTGACTGGCGGGAAGGCGCTGAAGTCGTTTATTGATTTTCCGCTTAGTTCGGCAACTCGTGCGGCTGGCGCATCGGCTCGCGCAGTAGCGGATGAGGCTGCAGCACTGCATCGAATCGGGGCAAGTAGTGCAGAAGCTACCACAGCAAGAGTAAGTAGCAGACCTGCATGGCTGACACGCCTTGACGAAGGTAATGCATTTAACGCTGAGCGTTCGATCGCATATCCTCACAATGAGGTGTATATAAACAGCCCGAAGGGAACAGGATATACTCGCCTTGATTCTTATAATCCAGTTTCTGGCGAAATTGTTTCGAGGAAATTTACGCAATTATCTGAAATTCAGCCACAAACAGGAATAAACTATGTCAACGAATTAACAGCAAAGTATCCTGTCAACGGAACCATCGCCAATGTGCCCTCGAGCGGTGCATTGGCAGGACGACCATTGCTAGGTCAACACTATCTTGAGGTTCCAGTCCAGCTTCGCCCAATTCCACAATCAATTCTCGATGCTGCGAATCGTGCAGGTGTCGTAATTCGAGATGTTAACGGTAGAGTACACTAATGAATAGGCCCATTTTCTTTTGTAAGTCATGGTTTCGTGCCAAAAAGAAACCGACGGAAGTTTGGTCCGAGGATCAAGCTAAATTGGCTCATGCTAACAAGCGGACCTATACAGTCCTCGTCGACTCTGTCGACGAACCATATTGCTTTCTCGATATTGCTGAAGGGGTAGTGGGGGTTGGTTTTCTTGATGAGTTTTTGCGCGAATCGTTGACGTATGCATTTCAGGAAATCGAACCAGGAAAACTGTTCTTAACGATGGCAACACACCGTGAATTTGATGGTAGCGCAGACAAAGTTACGAGTGGTATTTCTTACCTTTTTGAGCAAAATGGTTCGGTCGAGATTAGACGTGAGTTCTTTAATCCTCACAGGCTTGAAACGGTCGCATCGACCGCAGATGTAAGTTCGAATTACTCTGCGATGCCTGACTTTGGAAATTATGATGATTTGATTCGAGTCGAGAGAAACTGAAAACAAATGGGCAACCTGAATCCGTGTTCCATCCCCGTCAATAGTTGATCAAGTCATTGATTTCAAAGTAAAATATGGCATCTCCGGCTTTCACCTGAGCTACCATGCCACACTTCGAAGTCAAGCAATCGCGCAACCTAGAATTGACCTCGCACGCGGGGCTTGGCCTGATTGGCCAGTGCTTCGAGGCCGCGCAAGTGGAGGCGGTTCTTGATGCCAGATTTTCGGTGTCGCAAGCCATGAAGACCTCGGACATCGCCAAGAGCATGACTGCGTTGCTGTGCCTGGGCAAGAGCGATTTCGAAGCGATCGAGCCATTTCGCAAGGTGATTAGCGCTGATCTTCAGCATAACTGAACTTCGGTCGCCGTTACGTGTCCAACCTTGCATATGCGTGCGCGGTGGCGCAGGCGGGAGATGATTATGGCGACGATGAATCGGGTTCAGTTTCAGGCGGGCATGAGTGTGACGCAATTCATGGAGCTCTACGGGACGCAAGCGCAGTGCGAAGCCGCACTGGAAAAGATTCGATGGCGCGACGGATTCGCCTGCCCCCATGTGCGCTCGCAACGAGCATTACGTGGTTTGGCATGGTAAGGTAAAACGTTCCAGTGCCAGGCTTGCCGGTACCAGACGACCCTCACGAGCGGGACCATTTTCCACTCGAGTAAATTGCCTCTCACGAAATGGTTCCAAGCGATGTACTTCCTCACGCAAGCGAAGAACA
>NZ_WHJF01000206.1:0-3968 GCF_011682185.1 Massilia genomosp. 1 | reverse complement strand
GCTCCACGCTTCCTCCCCACAGTCGGTCGCCCTTCCGCAGTTGCGCTTCACTTCGCTCACTGTGGTCAGCTTGCGGGAGGACTTGCACCTCCAAGAGTGCGCCCATGCTGGGCGCACGTAAAAAAAGGGACGAGCGGCAAGCCGGTCGTCCCCTTTGTCATGCGGCGGCCAGGCCGCCGCAGTCACTTACATTACCACGACAGTTTCAGCGAGTACGCGCCGCTGGTGGCGCCCGTGCCGCCGTCGTAGTACTTCACGCGGACATAACGGGTGGCGGTGGTGGTGCCGGTGTTGGCGGTGCTCAGGCTGTCGGCCACGCCGGCGCCGTTTTCGCTCGCCGCCACCTGCGTGCCCGCGCTGTTGTAGGCATACAGATCGTAGTCGGCGGTGCTGCTGCCGATCGTCATGACCGCCGACAGGGTTTTACCCGCTGGCAGTTGAACCACGAAGTAGTCGGAGTCGGTGGTCGAACCCATGTTAGCTTTAACAACCGTGCCGCTGACCGTCACCGCGTTCGCCGTTGCGGTCGCGTTGTTCGCTTCCGTTTCGTTGATGGTGGTGCCGGTTGGCGGCGTGGTGCCGCCGGTGACCGACTTCAGGGCCGCCAGCGCATCGACGATCCCCGTGCCGCAGCTGTTGCAGGTGGCCGGGAAGGCGCGTGCGGTCGACTTCAGCTTGCTTTCGATCTCATCCGGCGTCAGTGCCGGGTTCTTCGACAGCATCAGCGCGGCAACACCAGCGACGTGCGGGGTCGCCATCGAGGTACCGGCATAGCTGGCGTAGCTGTCTGCGCCTGGCGCGCCGGCGCCGGCGTTCAGGGTCGACAGGATCAGGCCGCCGGTGTCGCCACCAGGCGCCGCCACGTCGATCAGGGTGCCGTAGTTCGAGTACGACGCGCGGCCGCCCGCCTTGTTGGTTGCGGCAATCGCAATCACGCCCGAGCAGTTGGCCGGGCTGGCGTTGCTGACGTTAACGTTGTCGTTACCGGCGGCCACGATCACCACGGTGCCGCGCGAACGGGCGCCGTTGATGGCGTTCTGGGTCGTGGTGTCGCAAGCGCCACCGCCGCCGAGCGACATGTTGATCACGCGCGCCTTGTTGGCATTGGCCGGCACGCCGGAAACGGTGCCGCCCGAGGCCCAGGTGATCGCATCGGCGATGTCGGACGTGTAACCGCCGCATTTGCCCAGCACGCGCAGCGGCAGGACCTTGGCGTTGAACGCCACGCCAGCCACGCCCAGGCTGTTGTTGGTCTTGGCGGCGATGGTGCCGGCCACGTGGGTGCCGTGCCAGCTCGAATTTTGCGCCTGCAGCGGACGGCCATTGCCGCACTCGCCGGCGACGACTGCGTCGCCCGGATCGCTGGCATCGCTGTCACGGCCATTGCCGTCGTTGGCGATGGTGGTGTCGGTGATAAAGTCGTAACCCTGGACAAACTGTCCGGCCAGGTCGGCGTGCGGACGGAAGCCCGTATCGATGACGGCAACGACGACGCCGGAGCCGGTCGCCAGGTCCCAGGCCGCCGGCAGGCGCAGGCCGCCGGTGGTGTCGCCGTAGTGCCACTGCTCCGCGTAGCGCGGATCGTTCGGGGTGTACAGCGGCTGCATGATGCGGTCCGGCTCGGCGTACTCGATGCTGGCGTCGCGCTCCATCAGGTCCTTGGCGATGGCGGCCACGTCCTTGACGTCCATCTTCTTGTCGAGCTTGAGAATCTGGGCGCCATTGGCGGTGGTGTGCAAGGCTTGCATGGTCAGGCCGAACTGCTGGCCCGAACGCTGGACGATCGCCAGGCGTTCCTTGCTCGGCGCGGCCCGGAGGGCTGCGCCCGGCACGACAGGGCCGGTTTCCTTGTACTTGACGATCATGCGGTCGGTGCTCGTCGCTGCCGGGGCAATCTTCGCGTTCGACTCAATATCGAGCACGCTGGCGTGGGCAAACACCGGGCCGACCGTGATCACGGCGGCGGCGCAGAATGTCAGAAAGGATGGGTACTTCGATTGCGAATGCTTCATTGTCGTTCCTTAAGTTTTCCGATGAACATTTTATAAAGGGATCGTCGGCAGCGCGTGGCCGTCGCCGTCCCATTGTCTCCACGTTGTTCTGCAACGTAGCCCCGCCTTTTGTCAGCGAGCGTTGTACATTACTTGGATTCATGTCGATTTTTGGAAATTTCTAACAGGATTCGGCTGTTTCGCAACACAAAAAGCCAAAAATATTTCTGCGGGCAAAGTTAATTCGGCAATCTTTGCTTTTTCCCAAATGCAAACTTGTTCATATTTGTCTATTTCTGAACATTCGACTGATAATTGTCTAAAAA
Organism: Massilia genomosp. 1; assembly: GCF_011682185.1. Taxonomy (NCBI): domain Bacteria; kingdom Pseudomonadati; phylum Pseudomonadota; class Betaproteobacteria; order Burkholderiales; family Oxalobacteraceae; genus Massilia; species Massilia genomosp. 1. Next base: position 1,651 of record NZ_WHJF01000206.1, on the reverse strand, counting down.
TGAACAGTTTTTGACAAGCAATGAACATTGCAACTCGCCCCGTAAGGACGAGGTCGGATGAATGATCCAGAACAATTTCCTGTGCTACCGTGAATAGGCTGTAGACCGCTGGACTCTGCCAAAAGTTCAGGCAGGCTCATACGGACGAGGACGGGTTTATCAGCGGATAACAAGGGCGGCGATGCGCCTGGAAAGTGGGCTCCGCACCGGCCCAAGCCGCAGGTTTTCCGCTATGGGAAGGCCGCTACGCTGCGGAAAACAAGCGGTCCCCGGGGAGGGCGCCCGGCGTCTGGTCCCACAGGCCGGTACGATGTTGGCTTACCTAAAACGGATCCCCACTCTGACAGATTGGCACGTATTTATCCTACAATCTTCAGCGAATTCTTACTCCGTGGACGTAAAAAGCCGCGATCGCTCGCGGCTTTGGGCTTACCCCGGTGTCCACCCCGGTGTCAGGTCTGACATTCGGACACGAGCTGATCCGATTTCTCAGCAATCATCCTCAGTGAAACGCGTCGCTTGTACGTTTGGCATTCCTATTTCGTTGCCCTTGCAAACTTCCGACTGCAACTGCGCCGCATATCGCTGCACCGCCCGGCTAACGGTCTTGTACGACACCCCGAAATGTAGACCGATCTGCTTCATCGTAAACACGGTGCTCCAAAACGCTCGCGCCATAGCCTCGTCGCGCTCGGCAAATTGGCTCTGGTATTGCGTCAGTGACATCGACGAGATACCGCGCTGCAATCTGACTATTTCTGATGGCACGCTATGTTCCGCACTATGAAAATTTTCCATCGCTAAAGACTCACCTAAAAGCAGGGCATGCCGCGCACTTTTCAGCGGATTCTCCGCGCCCATTCCGCGTGCGACAAAGTCGCGGTACGCTGCAACCGCCATAGCCGGCGTCGAGCCGAACTGGTTCAGCAGCCCCTGCGTGTCGAGCCAGGACGGCGCGTCAGCATCGGCGCGCATCCAACGATAGCTGCTCCACTCCCAATCCTGAGGCAAGGCAACAAGTCCCGCGCGCACCGGGTTGAGCACGATATAGCGTGCAAGCTCCAATAAGTAGCTTTCCTTTTGAACCAGAACAGCGTGATAACGTCCTTGGAACAAATGCCCGACAGTATTATGGCGACGGTTGAAGCCGCGCGAAAAATTGCCGTTGAGCTGGCGCATCGCTGCAGAAAGATTGCCGTCAATCGTTTCGATAAGCAGATGAAAGTGATTGTTCATCTGGCAGTAGGCATGCACCACGCAGTTGCTGCGTGCGCAGGCGTCGCGCAACGCGCCGAACCACGCACGGCGGTCAGCGTCATCCAGATAGATGGGATGGCGCCGATTTCCCCGTGCAGTCACGTGATAGAGGGCACCAGGAAATTCGAGTCTGAGCGGTCTGGTCATGCAAAGACTCTAACAGCGGTTTTTTGCACAATGCATGAGCACTCGCAGGGTCCAGCCACATTTTTCTGATGACGCGTGGTTCGAGCGGATGAGGCCGTGTCCGAATGTCAGACCTGACACTGAGTGTGATCACGCGAGTTGATGGCCCGGTTTTCACGTAAAACGATGGTCCTACCCCGAGCGATTTTAGCGTCTTGACAGCGCCGGCCACGGCGCTGTTTTTGATCGTGCGGTTAGAACGGTTCGC
>NZ_WHJF01000205.1:0-4020 GCF_011682185.1 Massilia genomosp. 1 | reverse complement strand
CGCAAGAGCGATGGCGAGCCCGGCGTCAAGACGATCTGGCTCGGCTTGAAGGATGTTCACGTGGCGGCGGAAACGATACGCGCGCTACGGGGAATTGGCGCACTGAACACTTGTGTATAACGAGGTGATGTAAGGGAGACCATGGCGCATTGCTATCCATCACAACCAGGTGGATGATCTACTAGCTTGGTGCGAGAATTCAAAAACGCTCAGGATTTCGTTGATTCAATAAAGATTTCTAGATCTTCCAACCGATGCGCCCAAAAGATCATAATAGGTGTTTCTTGGGCCTCGTAAACATAATTCGGCTTAAATACACCGCGCAAAGCTACCGCAGTCAGGATCTGAGCTCCGAATTGACTATCCCAATTGCGGGCATCTTTTACTACTTCTTTGTTCAACCGTTTTCGGCTGTTAATTTCCGAATTTGAACTTTTGCACTCGACGACCAAGCGCCGCCGGTCGTAAAGCCCAATAACACAGTCGCCGTTATCATTCCCCAGCGTTGCGCTCGTCATATATTCACCCGGCCTTGGTAGATCCTCCGTGCTGAGAATCGGCGTCCTCGGCGTGGGAATTCGCGTAAACTTTAGCGCATCCAACAGTCTAACGACAGACCCTTCCAAGTCTTTCTTTTCATCACCACGACGTTTAGTCTGAACCCGTTGTATAGTCGCTGCGACAGCCGTGGCGACTTTTGCAACGTGCAACTCTTGACTTGTCGCAGCAGTTTTTGTGGATAGCCAAGGAAAACGTTTAGGGTCAATTGTTTGGCGAATCAAGTCTACAACTTCTTCGGCGAAACGTAGATCCGTACGCATAGCAGTTGCGGAGACGCTGCGACAGAGGACCGTCTCCAGATCATCAACCGAGATCGGAGGAGCGGCTAGATACCGAAAAGCCGTGTAAAACGCTGGATTTGAGACAATTTCCGCTAGTAAAATTTGATTTGTTGGATAACTAAAGAGCGAAGGAAGGCTGTCAATTACATAATCTGCAGCGGATTGGGCGCTAGGAAATTCTGCAAGATAGTCGCCCAACGGTTCGTTCATTCTTCGAAGTCGGAAAAGTTTAGTTGATTGCATGCAATCTTCAGCAATTTTTTCCAATGTCCATATTTGTCCACAGTTATAGCTCCCCCGCATTGCCATTAATACACACCTTTCAGAAGAAGTTCCGCATTCGGTATTTGGAGGCGGGCAACCTCAGATGGCTCGAATTTTGTCAGCCCGCCTGCGTAAACTCGTCCGGAATCTCGACTAACATTAGAGTTTAGCCAGGCAACCAGTTGCTCAACAGACTTCGTGGGCAAGGCCACTTTGGGGTATAGGCCATGGGCTACGTTGATAATTTTTGCTCCCGCAGTATTTACGGCAAAAACCGGTGGACGTCTTCCCATGTAGGTCACAACGATCTGCGGCGACACTTTCCTCATATCAACTCGCCACCAAGGGGTGCGATGTTCTGCAATCCAACCTTTATGGGCGTTCTCGGATTCAGCCCATTTTAGAAATTCCCGAACCGCCAAGTACTTTTCTGGATCCAGGTCATCAATTGCCGCCGGAAGTGCGACAACACGCCGCAAAGAAGTTATGTCATCAATCCTACCACCTGCATGAATGATATCAGTCGCATCGGTGATTGTAGGGATGAGAAATTCTTCGGCCAAACCAAATCGGTTGCTCTTAGCGACCCACACGCTGTTCTTCCCGGTGACTTGGCCACGACTCACCTTAAAAAGTTCTCCAAGGTCAATAAAATCTTCATTCCTGACGATCTTTTTATTCCTTAAGAGGATTGACCAGTTGCGTTCCCCTTTTGCAATGCCTTTGTCAGCCGAATGTCCACCCGTCAAATCAAGCAATTCTTCGATCTTTTCCAGCGCTCTGAACTTGAGTGTATTCCCAGTTGAGCCTGGTGCAAAACAAGTAATGCACGCGGAAACCATTGCATCTCCAAAGACGGGGACTTCTGGTGCTACGACATAAATTTCTCGACCTCCGAGACCGTTTGTCATCATATCGCGCATTGATTGACCGTAATTCACGTCGAGCCATTCGGCCGCTGTAATAAAGCAGCCTAGATCACCCGGGCGCGATAACATCAGAGTTTTTACAAAGAAGTGAAGGTGTAGACCAGCCAACTTACTGGATGCATGGCCAAGTGCCTTTAAACTGTTGCTATACCACTCTTTCCAAACTACAGGGATGTCATGATGTCTTACATAAGGAGGATTTCCAATAAAGAGTGTGCGGCCCTCAATTGGATCCAGCTGGAGTGTGCGAAAGTCGCCAATATGAATTTCAAGGCGGTTAGCCAAACCAAGGGCGGCAGCATTCGCCCGTAACAATAATGCAACAAGCGGATCCATTTCCGAAGCTACACCAATTGCATGACAATTCTGTCGTAGTCCGTGCAGCACGTATCGACCGGTCCCAGCTCCCGGATCAACAATTCGGGCAATATCGCCTTGTGAGTTTGCCCAATTGAACATGCCGACGACGGCCTCGACGGGAGTGAATGTTTGCCCTTTACACCGGCGCTGTTCTGGAGAGCGAATAGCGCAATAGGCAGCTCCCAACGGATCAGAACAGGAGACAATGGCTGCACGAACCGCCTCTACTAGCTCATCATTTACTGCCTCGCGATATTGGTCGACAATATCTTGTTCTTCCACCGACAAGGATGCATCAAAGACAAGCTTCTTTGCTACGGAAACCAGTGTCGGCAAGCTGACGAGGGCGCCTAAAAGATTATCATCTAGCCCAGGTAGTTCAAGTGTCATCGTGTCATTTTTCTTGGTTAGTCGCATACATGTCGAAGCCTTACGAAACATTTTCTGCATCGCATTCACTTGCAGAATGATACCTTAGAGCAGCAATTGAAGGGTAATGGTTAGCAGTGAGCAGTGAGGCAATAGCAACTGCTACCTACAAGTGCGACAGGCGGATTTGGGCTGCCTCTGTAGGTTGACACTTCTGAAGGCAGGGCGTTAAGCTGATGCCTCTCCCTGATCATAAACTTCATTCGCGAACGATGACGCACGATACTGTATAAAAAAACAGTATGTGTCGTTTACTATTGCTGCATGGGGCTCGGCTCGTGAAGGCTACATCTTTCGACCGGCTGGCTGGGATGCGCCGCTTTCCTGCCGGGTTCGACGCTACGCTGACTGATGTGTTACGAAGCGTATTTCCCTGCGATCGCCGTCTTGTTCGCAAAGACGGGCCAGCCCGATGCGGCCTATCTGGCCAGCTTCCATTGCAATTGTGTTCCCGATGCGAAACGCATCAGGGCCGGGTCCGTTCGCTGACAGCGAACTCGCCCGGCCCTGACTCGCCCGCGCACGTGAATGCGCTGGCGGCAACACTGCAATGATTATTGCAGTTTGATTTCGACGTCGACGCCAGCTGGCAGGTCCAGCTTCATCAGCGCGTCAACGGTCTTGTCCGTTGGGTCCACGATGTCCATCAGACGCTGGTGCGTACGGATTTCGAACTGGTCGCGCGAGGTTTTGTTGACGTGCGGCGAACGCAGGACGTCAAAACGCTGGATGCGGGTTGGCAGTGGGACCGGGCCTTTGACAACAGCGCCGGTACGCTTGGCGGTGTCAACGATTTCCAGTGCGGACTGGTCGATCAGCTTGTAGTCGAACGCTTTGAGGCGAATGCGGATTTTCTGGTTTGGTGCGGACATGGTAATTCCCTTAAAAAGAACGAACCGGCATGAAGCCGGCAATATGAATTTTTTGCTTGGGCACATCAGGCAAGAAAGCAAGTATACCTGCTTTCCTGCCTTTGACTACGAATTACTTACCAGCGACTTCGCTGAGAATCTTTGCAACAACACCTGCACCAACGGTACGGCCACCTTCGCGGATCGCGAAACGCAGGCCTTCTTCCATCGCGATCGGGTTGATCAGCTTGACGGTGATCGACACGTTATCGCCTGGCATAACCATTTCTTTGTCCGCTGGCAACTCGATCGAACCAGTCACGTCCGTGGTACGGAAGTAGAACT
>NZ_WHJF01000204.1:0-4104 GCF_011682185.1 Massilia genomosp. 1 | reverse complement strand
TCCCCAGCGGGCTTGATGCACACATCGCGAAATAGTCAAGCTACCCCGTCCCGGGCACGGCGGGGAATTTAACAAAAACCGCGTGCAAAGCCCAAATTTACGCGCTTTTCAAAGCCCGTTCACACGGGCTGACCGCCAACAGCTTTGTCGGACTAGCCGCGCAACGAACCGGTCTTCGGTTTTTTTGCCAACCCATCCGACGAGGGCGGCTTGCTCGAATTCTCGCTCGTCATGCCCAACGTCGCTTCGACCGCGTCCAGGCGCGCAAACAGCGCGTCAATGAGCCAGTCCTTCTCGGCACTGGACAGCTGTGTAAGGTCGGGACGGGGCGGTTTCGGTGGCATGACGACATGCTGCAGTCATTGCCACAAGTTTACAACTGATAATTGCTCCGGTCATTCAGGCTGAACAGTTACGTTCTGCTCAACAGCGCCGATTTTGGCATTTTTCACTTGCAACTCCTCGAGAATGATGGAGTGCAGTATTGAAACGGTGCTTTATATTTCTCCCCAATGGAGGAGGAATTTCTCCCCAATTGCCACAAATCGCTGCTAAGTGCTTGATTTATGGTGCGGCTGGCGGGGATCGAACCCACGACCCTTGGCTTCGGAGGCCAATACTCTATCCACTGAGCTACAGCCGCGCTGAGGAAAATCGAACGTGAGGCGAAGGATACCGTTTTTTCTGGCCCCGCGTCCATGGAAAGTGTCGCGTTACCGGGAATTTGCGTTCCATAAGAGGTGCTTTGAGTCTATAATCGCGGGTTTGGCGAGTATTTGCAAGTTCATCATGCGAACACGACCGGCCGGCAGCTTTTTGAATATTGTACTAAGGACATCATGAGCGACGCACACAACGAACACGAATCCGCGATCCGGACACCCAAGCAGCTCGTCGCTGCGGTTGCCGGCTTCTTCCTGGTCACTGTCATCGGCATCATTCTGCTCGTGACGTTCGTGACGACGACCAAAACCACGGGCGCCGGCACCGAAAGCCAGAAAGCCGAAGCGGTCGCCGCACGCCTGCGTCCGCTGGCCGACGAAGGCTTCACGCTCAAGGATGCCAACGCACCGAAGATTTTCCTCGCTGGCGACGCCGTGTACACGGCGAACTGCGCAGCCTGCCACGCAACGGGCGCGGCTGGTTCGCCGAAAATGGGCGATCCCGGCGCATGGGGCGCGCGTATCGCCCAAGGCTACGATACCTTGGTCAAGCACGCGATCGACGGTATCCGCGCGATGCCTGCCCGCGGCGGCAATCCGGACCTCGATGATGTCGAAGTAGCGCGCGCGGTCGTGCATATGGCGAACCAGAGCGGCGCCAAGTTCAAGGAACCGGCAGCGCCGGCAGCGGCAGCTCCCGCAGCAGCGGCTGCCGAAGCAGCGGCGCCCGCGCCAGCCGAAGCAGCAGCACCAGCACCTGCTGCGGCCCCAGCGGCTGCGGCCCCAGCGGCACCGGCCGACGCGCCGAAGCTGGCCGCCGATACAGGCAAGACCATCTATAACGCCTCATGTGTCGTTTGCCACGGTGCAGGTATCGCCGGTGCGCCGAAGTTCGGCGACAAGGCCGCCTGGGCCGCACGCATCGCCCAGGGCGCACCATTGCTGTATGAGCACGCCCTCAAGGGCTACATCGGCAAAGCCGGCGCCATGCCTGCCAAAGGCGGTTCGTCGGCCTCGGATGATGAAATCAAGGCTGCGGTCGATTTCATGGTTGCCGCAGCCAAGTAAGCGTTCGGCGTTCTACCGAAACCGCTCGTTCAGGGCGGTTTTTTTTTTTTTTCGCCTGGAGATATCCCCCCACAACCTGGCGTACAAAAAGGGCCACTCGCGTGGCCCCCGTCATCTCATCTCACGACATTACCAGATCGTGACCCGCTCTTTCGGCGGCAGGTACATCTTGTCGCCTTCCTTCACGCCGAACGCTTCATAGAAGGCCGGCTGGTTCATCATGGTGCCGTTGGCGCGGAACTGGCCCGGCGAATGCGGATCGGTCTTGACCTGCACGATCTGCTGCGCTTCACGCATCTTCATGCGCCATACCTGCCCGAAGCCCATGAAGAAACGCTGGTCGCCGCTCAGGCCGTCAATCACCGGCGCCGGCTTGCCGCCCAGCGACAGCTTGTAGGCCTTGTAGGCGATCGCCACGCCCGAGTTGTCGCCGATGTTCTCGCCCAGGGTCAGCTCGCCATTGACGTTGTAGCCCTTGAGCGGGCTGTAGCCGCTGTACTGCTTGACCAGCATGTCGGCCTTGGCCTGGAACTTGGCGCGGTCTTCCTTGGTCCACCATTCGCGCAGGTTGCCATCGCCATCGGACTGGCTGCCCTTGTCGTCGAAGCCGTGGCTGATCTCGTGGCCGATCACCGCGCCGATGGCGCCGTAGTTGACCGCGTCGTCCGCGCGCATGTCGAAAAACGGCGGCTGCAAAATCGACGCCGGGAACACGATTTCGTTCATCGTCGAGCTGTAGTAAGCGTTCACTGTCTGCGGCGTCATGCCCCACTCTTCGCGGTCGATCGGTTTGCCCAGCTTGTTGATGCTGCGGTTGTAGGCAAAGGTGCGCGCGCGCATCATGTTGCCGACCAAATCGTCCTGCTTGACCGTCAGCGCCGAGTAATCGCGCCATTTGCTCGGATAAGCGATCTTCGGGCGGAACTTGGCCAGCTTGGCCTGGGCTTCCTTCTTGGTTTCCGGGCCCATCCAGTCGAGCGTGTCGATGCTCTCCTTGTAGGCCATCAGCAGGTTCTGCACCAGCTCTTCCATGCGCGCCTTGCGCTCGGCCGGGAAATGCTTGCCGACGTATTGCTTGCCGACCGCTTCGCCCAGCACCGTGTTGACGGTCGCGACGCCCGTCTTCCAGCGCGGCTCATTCTCCGGCACGCCCTTGAGCACGGTTTCAAAGAAAGCGAAATCGGCGTCGACGAACTCTTTCGACAGGTATTCGGCATAGCTTGCCAGCAGATGCCATTCGAAATACGATTTCCAGGTCGCCAGGTCGGTTTTTTCCAGCACCTGGTTAAAGCCGGACAGGTAGCTCGGCTGGCCGACGATGACGTAGTCGACCTTGCCCGCGATATTGGCCGCGCCCAGCGCGTTCTTCCAGTCGTAGGCGGGGGTCAGCTCGCCCAGCTTGGCGAGCTCGACCTTGTTGTAGCGCTTGACCGGGTCGCGCAGGTCGACCTTGCTCCACTGCACTTCGGCCAGCGCGGTTTCCAGCGCCAGGATGCCCTTGGCTGCGGTGGCCGCATCTTTATGGCCGGCCATGGCCAGCGTTTTCTCGATGTGGCGCTCGTACTTGGCGCGCACTTCGGAGAGCTTGGCGTCGTCTATTTTCAGGTAGTAGTCGCGGTCCGGCAAGCCCAGGCCGCTCTGGCTGATGTAGGTGGCGTAGCGCGTCGATTCGCGGCTGTCCTGGCCCACGTAAATGCCGTACGGCGTGGCGACGCCGATTTGCGACAGGTGCGCGATCAGGGCCGGGATGGCTTTCTTTTCACGCAGCGCGCGGATGCGCTGCAATTCGCCGGCCAGCGGCTTGTAGCCGAGCTTTTCCAGCTTGGCTTGGTTCATGTAGCTGGTGTACAGGTCGCCGATTTTCTGGGCTTCGCTGCCGGCCTTCTTGTTCTTCTCGGCCTGCGCGGCTTCGATCAGGGTGCGCAGTTGCGGCAAGGTGTCGTCGCGCAACTGGGCGAAGGTGCCCCAGCTCGACTTGTCGGCCGGGATGTCGGTCTTTTTCAGCCACACGCCGTTCAGGTAATTGAAGAAATCGTCCTGCGGACGCACGCTGCTGTCGATGTATTGCATGTCGATGCCGGAAAGCGGGCCGACCGGTTTTACCGGTTCGGCGGCGCTGGCAAACGCGGCCGCCAGGCTCAGGGTCAGGGTGCTCAGGAGATAACGTTTCACGGGTGGGTGTCCTTATGGGGCAAGTAATGATGGGGCAAGTAATGATGGGGCAAGTAATGATGGGGCAAGTAAAAAGGGCTCTATGCCGTTTTGAGTGGAACTGGACAGCCGGCACGGTAGATGGTAGATCGCAACGGAGCGGCGGCTGGTTGTAGTGGATTGGCCGGAAGGTTTTTAAACTTGGACATGCGAAGGTAGGCGA
>NZ_WHJF01000203.1:0-4166 GCF_011682185.1 Massilia genomosp. 1 | reverse complement strand
GGATTTTCCCGGTGCCTGAATGGCGTTCGCCATGGACCTCGCGTTGCGTCTGAATCGACACGAACCACTTGCCGCCCGACTGGCTCACTGTGACGTTGCGCAGCTCGCCAAGAACGTCCCGACTGTTCAAGTCAGTTGTAGTACGGCGATGTGAGTACGCTTCATCAGGCATTCTCCAAGGTGGAACCGCTCAGTGGGGGGCGATTGCAGCCGGACTTGTCGGTTCGTCATGCAATCTGCGCCCATCGTATTCCTGGTTATTCGAAAGAACAAAAATATTTCGTTTTCCTGCGTTTAAGCTTTCTGGAATTTCTTTTTCTTTCGAGAGCCAGGGCTGCAGTCCGGGAAACGCTCAGCCAATGGCGCCGCGATCGCTCATGCGCTGGCGTGCGCGTCCATGACTTGTGCCACCCGCATGGCGATCGCCTGCGCCAGCAAATGCACATGGAAGCCGTCGACAAAGCCGTGATGCGCCTGCACCGAGAACGGCAGCGTCATCGTCGCGCCCGCCGGCGCGCTGAATTTGCCCCAGGCCAGCGAGGGAATGTCGGCATTGCGGTGGCAGAAAATCGGATGCTCGATCGCCCGCATGTCGAACCACGGCATGCAGGTGATATAGACATTTTCCCGGGCCTGGCGCGGCGTCAGGTCGGCGCTGGTATTGATCAGCGCGCGGCTCGCGACCGCTTCCCGGCCGGCGTACACGCTGCGGGCGATGAATTCGCGCAGGTCGGCGCTGCGTGCAAAGCGCGCAAAATTGAGATTGTTATCGGCATTAATCACCGTGAACGAACCGATGAAATCATCGATCCTGATGACCTCATCTTCATGAATGCGGTACATGAAATTGTCGATCGTTTCAATCGCCGACAGCACGCAATACAGGAAGAAATGAAACGGCGGCAGTTTGCGCTGCTTGCAAAACGGCCGGAAGTCGGGCAGTTCCAAGGTCAGGCTGATATTCAGAAGGGGATTGACAAATTGGCGGAATGCCTCATAGCGGTCGCGCCGCAGTTCGAAATTTTTCATGCGCGCAGTGTAACCGATGGTCGTTACCGTCATCAATCGTGGCAAGGGTTTCCCGCAGCCCGGTCAAAGACGCTCCATCCCGCCGATTCAACCGCCTGTCGCGCGCTTCCCCATCTTGTTCCGGCGCCGGCGTATTCTGCCTACGCATCCTGCGTTGCAGGCAGTTTCCATCACCGTATGCCCGATCCCGGAGTTTCTTATGCTGTTTCGACGAATTGCAGGTATTGCCGCACTGACCCTCGCCAGCGCCGCTTGCGCAGCCGCCGCCCCCGACCAGCTCGACGCCATCGTCAAAGCGGCCATGGCCGGCAGCCGGGTGCCGGCGGTGGGGGCCGTGATTTGTCCGCCAACCCCCGGTGTCAGCGCCAACCCCCGGTGTCCGCCAACCCCCGGTGTCAGGTCTGACATTCGGACACGGCCTCGGCAGTCCCACTGCTGCCTCACCGGTGTCAGGCATGGCACTGGGATCGGGCAAAGTGGAGTTCGTGTCCGAATGTCAGACCTGACACCGGGTGGGGTAAAGCAGAGCCCGTGTCCGAATGTCAGACCTGACACCGGGGTGGGGTAAAGCAGAGCCCGTGTCCGAATGTCAGACCTGACACCGGGGTGGGGTAAAGCAGAGCCCGTGTCCGAATGTCAGACCTGACACCGGGGGCGGGGGACACCGGGGGCGACGCCGCCGAAGAGATGGGTGCGGACAAGGTCTTGAACGGCATCTTCGGCAAGCTGTTTCCGAACCTCAGCCCCGCAAAGACCAGCCCCCGACAGGCAAGCCGGCGACCGAGGTCAGGTCGGGTTGTGGTGCCCGGCGCTGTCCTCGCGCAGGTCGAAGTTTTCCGTGTGACCAAATCCCTGGGTGTAGTCGAGCAGGGAGACGGTCAGCGGCGTGATCCGGACGAACAGCATGCCCGGCCACGGCAGCGCGCTGGTGTCGGCCACCACTTGCGCGAACGCGGGAAACTTGCGCAGCAGGGCCGATGCCGCGCGCTGCGCTTCGACCGGTTCGTGAATCATTTCGGCGAGCGCGTCGATCGACATGCCCTGGATCTCGTTCCACGTGCGGTACGGCGCGTTGACCGTCAACGCCACGCGCGGATGGGTGCGCAGGTCGTGCGCCTTGTGGCTGTCGAGCGCAATGGCGACGTACAGCACCAGGCCGTCGGCCGCAAAGCTGACCGTGGACGCGTGCGGCGTGCCGTCGTCGCGGATCGAGGCCAGGGTCAGGTCGGCCGCGCCGGACAGGATGGTGCCGGCCAGCGCTTGCTGCGCAGGGGGAAGTCGGGTCATGGAAATCCTTTCAGTCATTCGTGAAGGCAATCGCCGTCGCGCCGCCGCCATGGCAACCAATTTGCCAAGCGCACTCCTTGCCGCCAGGCGATGGTCCGGGTGCCCTTTCAAGCCTAGCACACGGCGCCCGGACGGCGCGCACCGCTGGTCCGCGCGCTACATTGTTGTATTCATGGGCCCGATTTAATGCCAGATAATTAAACCTGCGCCAAAACCGATAAGCGTCCATACTGCGTCACGCCCAGTTGTAAATGTGCACATACCCACTACTTACTTGGCCTTTGATGGAAACCAGCGACGCGATGCGGCAAAAACTGATCGACGAGGTGCTTGCCGCGCCGCCGGAGGGCGACGGCGCGGGCCAGGGCGGGGCAGGCGAGGCGGCCTTGCGCGCCTGGGAGCGGCTGTCGAATCACCTCAGTCCCCTGATCGGCGAAACCGCGCTGTGCGCGATGGTCGCGCGCGCCCGGCACCTGACTTTTCCCGACCTGCCCGCCAACCCGGCCAACCGCGACCTGCGTTCGAGCGCGCAGTTGCTCGAGCGCATGGCCAGCGAGCTGGCTACCATGGACGCGCAGGCGGCCGCCAGCTTCAACCGGGCACTGCTCCAGAGTTTTGCCAGGCTGTTGTCTGGCCTGATAGGCGAGGCCCTCACGGTCCGTCTGATGAATACAGCATGGGCCCAGCGGTCCTGCGGAAAGAGTACATGAACCTGAAAGTGCAGCTGGGCCTCCAGCCGACCGGCGTGCCCGGGCTCGACACCTTGCTGGGCGGTGGCCTGAGCGAGTTTTCCTTCAATGTCATCGCTGGCGCGCCAGGGAGCGGCAAAACCACGCTGGCGCACCAGATCATGTTCGCGCTGGCCGGCCCGCACAAAAAAGCCCTGTTCTTCACCGTGCTCGGCGAGCCGCCCCTGAAAATGCTGCGCTACCAGCAGCAGTACCGCTTTTTCGATATCGACAAGGTCGACGACAGCATCCGCTACGTCAACCTGGCCGATGACTTGCGCGCCGGCGACTTCAGCGGCGTGCTCGAACGCATCACGCGCGAAGTCGAAGCGTTTTCGCCCGGCCTGGTGTTCGTCGATTCCTTCCACTCGGTGGTGCAGATGGCGCGAAACGGCAACGAGGGCGTGAGCGACCTCCAGTATTTCATCCAGGAACTCGGCACCCGCATGACCAGCTGGCAAGCGACCACCTTCCTCATCGGCGAATACGCCACCGCCGAGATCGAGGCCAATCCGATCATGACGGTGGCCGACGGCATGCTTGCGCTGAGTAACGATATCGTCGGCAATTCTTCAGTGCGCAAGATGCGCGTGGTCAAGATGCGCGGCCAGGCCCACTTGCTGGGCGCGCATACCTTCCGCATCGACGAGCACGGCGTCAAGATCTACCCGCGCATGCTGCCGCCGCTGGCGCTCGCTCCGCATCAGTCCGGCCCCTCGGTGCGGATTGCCACGGGCTGCGCGGAACTCGACGCCATGCTCGGTGGCGGTCTGCCGCGCGGGCATGCGGCGATGGTGGTCGGCCCCTCCGGTTCGGGCAAGACCATCCTCGGCACGGCTTTCCTGGCCGAGGGCGCGCGCCAGGGCGAACGCGGCGTGATCGCCTGCTTCCAGAAAGACGCGGCGCACTTGCGCAACGCGGAACTCGATGCCCTGATCCGCAACGATGACGTGATCCTGGTCCAGAGCCGTTCGCTCGACCTGTCGGTTGAGGAAGTGCTAGCCTGAATTTTGCACAAAAAAGGGCAAGAATGCCGTAAGTGATTGATAGAATGGGAGTTATCTAAAAACCTACCCTATCAGCACGAACACACCTTGCCCGACATGAATTCTACCCCAGAGC
>NZ_WHJF01000202.1:0-4167 GCF_011682185.1 Massilia genomosp. 1 | reverse complement strand
CTTCGCGCCGCCCGCCCTTGACCCTGCTCCGGACCGGACATCGACAAGCGCCGCAAGGCGCAGACATTCACAGCGGTAGCCGATATGGTAGCCGAAGTCAACTTCCACTCAAAACGGCATTGGGCCTGCTCGCCTGGACGATAGCAGATGCTATGAGCACTGCTGCCGAGCTTGCTGCATTAGCTGGCGCTGAAGGCGCCGCAGCTTTGGCAAGCGTGGTTGATGCTGCGAACATGGGCGATAAAGTCAAGAAGATGATCGCCGACTATGCCGCTCATCCGGACAAGGCATTGGCCGACTCAATGACCTTACAAAGTAAGTTTAACCGGTGCCTCCAAGCAAAACGCTGTCAGTTGGTAGCAATGAGTCAAACGGCACCCAAGACGGCTGCTCGTTCCGGGAACGGGTGTTGTCCCGGGCAGACGGGTCACCATCTGTTACCATCCGAAATGTTCAGGCGGAAGATTCAGGTGCCGACGGGGGAGAAATATAAAAATGGCAACCCAAAAACGAAATCCAAAGACGATCCTACAAACTGTACAGGATATACTGACAAAGTGCATAATGCCGCCCCAGTCGTGTGTGTCGAAGGTGCGAACAATCGTATTGCAAGTCATGGGGAAATCCACAAGCGAATCGATACATCGATGGCAGCTCATCGAAATCAAACAAAAAGCGATACCATTACTACTGATGAGGCTATCGATGCAGCGATCGACTCTCACCAGGCAACGTTCAAACCAATCTGCAACAAAGCTTGCCTAAAAGCCCAGCTAAAAGAATATTATGACAAAATTTGCAAAGATAATCTCAAGCCGCGTGGCGGCATGGGTTCAGATGCCACGATCGACGCCCCAGAAGAGGTCGGAGACGCTACATCCGCATAAGGAATTCGCATGAAACTTGACAAACAATCTTTTGAAAAACATTTCACCGGTTACTTCATTACCGATTGCGTCGTTCGCGCACGAGATATGGTGTATTTTGTGCTGGAACAGGAAGATGACCAAGGTCCACCCCGTACGTGCGTCGTGATCTGCGCTGAAAGGCCGGGCCTACCCGCATGGTCCGGATCCACACTCAAGGGTATGCACCGGATGACAGCCGGAGTTTCATATATACCTAAAGAACAATTCGTTGGTGTGACTTTCAATTGCCATGTCTACGCTGTCGGTTCTGGAGAAAGAGGCTTCGAAGAGGACCTTAAAGGCTACGACTCTCAAGCACTTAGAGATGCAAACACTCCGTCTGACGAGTATCTGCTCCGCGGCCCCATTTTACGTCTGCGCTCGATCGATGGTCGGCTGTATGGGTGCGGTCCTGGGCGAACGGTGATTGACCGGATTGGAAAAAACGATTGGCACTACCATACCAGCCTGCCGGAAAATAGACACTTTTTGGATCCGCACGGATTTGAAGATATTGACGGGTTCTCGTCAAAAGACATTTACGCGGTGGGTGGGAAAGGGGATATTTGGCACTTTGATGGACAAAAGTGGAAACAAATTCCGTTTCCGAGCAATATGGACCTGAGAACAGTTTGTTGTGCGCCTGACGGGGCAGTATATATCGGAGCGGAATCTGGCAATGTATTTAAGGGGCGCGATAACAAGTGGGTGATGATAGCCCGGAGTGAACTTTCGCTGCCGTTTAGAGATATGGTTTGGCATGACGGAGCGCTCTGGTGCACCAACGATACTGGGCTGTGGACAGTGAGGAATGACAAGCTAAAAGCTGCCGACGTTCCGCCGGAAATCAGTGTCTGTTCCGGCCATCTATCTGTCAGCGACGGTGTCATGCTTCTGGCTGGTCCTTATGGTGCTGCGATGCACGATGGAAAAGCGTGGATACGAATAATTGACTATAATGCATTCAAATAATACTGTTACGAAATTGCGATGACCGCCACCGGAGATACTATGACTCCGGTGAATTCCCAATTTTTCCTCATTTGCCGTATGATCGCGCGCCAACGGTGGCGCGCTGTACAGTGAAAAAATGAGAGATTCTTCTCTGACATAGATTTTTCAGAATATGCGGATCACCATATGCGGGCATGCCAAGGCAAGCAGCCTGACCATACAATAACATACACTCACAAAAGTACATTATGTCCGCCATTCCCTTTGAATTTCCGGTCATCGAAGCGCTAGTTTCGCGACATGCTGAAGATGCGTCTTTTTATTGGTCCCAATTGGACTGGATAATACGGTCGTCTGATATCCGATTCGAGCGTCTCCAGCATTTCTGCCAACTCCTTGAGGCGCATTTGGGCGGATTAAAAGTTGCCGGAACAACTGCGTGTAAAATTTCGTTCGCCGCGTTGGAACGGTGGCAAAAACCCGGGGAGGCGTTCACCTGCACTTGGCTCGCACTGCAATCCCACAATGAGGACATGGTCGACGAAGTTGCCAAACTGGTCAGCCGTCATCCAGACCAGCTAGTACGCGGAGCAGTTTCCGCACTCGCTGCTTGTTCCCTTCAGCATTTCGTTGCTATTGCTCGGCGTTGGGCTGCAAGCGAGCATAATCCCACTGTCCAAGTAGTCGTCATGCGAGCCGCAGCGATCCGAGGCGACATTGCGGCCGCGCAATTGGATAATCCATTACCGCCCCACTTACATTCCCAAAACTCGCATGTCCGCGCAGCTGCTTGTCGCGCTTGCGCCGTCACAGGCAAGACCGGAAGCGTCATACCTTTGCTTCGGGAGGCGCTAAACGACCCGGACCTGCAGGTCCGCGCCGAGGCAGCCATCGCCTTGGGCAAGCTTGGCGACGCGGAAGGTGGGCGTCCGGTTCTGCTTCAGAGCGTCATCACGCAAGCCATCGTCTATCGCGGCGCAACCGGCGCCACACGTGCCCAAGCCAGCCGCCGCCTTCAACGCTGGGCACGCGAGCTTGCATGTCTCATGCCTATTGGTGCGCCTGAAGCCCGCGACATGCTGGCACAGCTCCCACCCCGCATCGCCCTCACCTTCGCGCTATGGCATGGCGACCTGGCTCACCTGCCCTTCGTCATCGATCAGCTAGCCGATGAGGACGTGGGTCGCTACGCCGGCTGGGTATGGCAAACGCTGACCGGAGTCGACCTCACCGCCAACGGCTTGGCCTTGCCGGAGCCCGATCCCGCAAGCCTGGACCCCGATCAATTGATTACCGAAACCCGGCTCGACGCCGATAGCGGACATCCTCAAGCGGACCAGGCTGCGGTGAAGGCCGCAACCGCCGCCAGCCCTCACCTCGTCGGTCGCGGCAAACGTGTGCTGCTCGGCCGCGAGATCGATGCCAAAGCCGCCCTCGACCTGCTCGAAAACGCACCACAAGCCATTCGCGCCATGGCCGCGCAGATGCTCAACCACGCGCAGTCGACCGTCCGTATCAACGTGCGGGCATCCACCACAGAACAGAGAATCGCCATGAACACGCTGCACGACATGTTTTCCCCACGGGCGGCCGCATGAGTACTGCCCTGCTCGACCCATGGACCGATGCCGCCGCCATCGCAATGCGGCTGAACGCGCCATCCGCACGCCTGACATTGATCATCGGCGCGACCGGCTGGTGCGAAACCTGCCGCACGCTCAAGCCCGTCTTCGAATCACTGGCAGCCGAACACGACGGAAGAAACGATACCTGGCTCTGGCTCGATCTCGAAGATCACGCCGAGTTCCTGGACGACTTCATTCCCGACAGTCTGCCGCTGCTGGTCAGCTACAGAGGTGCTCAACTGACCCACGCTCTCGTTCCCGGCCGCATCACCGTATCGGCGCTGACCGACCTGCTGGCGCAGGCACCGCGCATCGAACAAGCCGAACTGCCGGATATCCGCGCCCGTCTGATGGCTGTTGACTGGGCAACGTAACTGTATTTCTCAAGGCGTGAGTAATGCTGGAGACAAATGCCTTTCCGATCCAGGCATTCGTTCGCGCCTCCTCCATCAGGATTGGGGGGTGAAATAGATTGGCTAGCATGGTGATTCGCACCCAACAGCGTAGGATGCGAATCACAAAACACAGCGTCCAACGGCACCGTTGAGTACAGCGACAGGCCGCAAGGCGCGGGCAAAGTCTCGTCCGTCAATCGCAACGGCACCACCACCACGGTGCGCGAGCGCGAGCGTACCGCAGACGAACACAACCGGCACATCAAGTTCCTGCTGGCGCAGGCG
>NZ_WHJF01000201.1:0-4170 GCF_011682185.1 Massilia genomosp. 1 | reverse complement strand
CTGCTGAAGAACGAGAAGACGGCTAAGCTCGGGATCGCTACCAAGCGCATGAAGGCAGCCTGGAGCGCCGACTATCTTGCCAAGGTCTTAGGCCTACCAATCTGATCCTTCATGCAATCGCCCTGATTGGCGACTGCAGTGGACTGTAAATCCGCCGTCTTTGTGCATACGGGGTTCGAATCCCTGGTCGCCCACCATCCTTTCATGCCCCGGTTTACCGGGCATCCTCCTTTTCCCCGATACGCTAACTGGTAAGCGGACGCACTGTTAATGCGTTGTAGGCCCGACCGGGTTATGCAGGTTCGAATCCTGCTTGGGGAGCCAGTTCAATTGTGGATTAGCTCAGCTGGTAGAGCACTTGACTTTGACTCAAGTTGTCGCAGGTTCGATCCCTGCATCCACTGCCAGTTTGCCGCGCATGACCGCGCGGTTCTTTTTCAATGGTGTCGTTAGCCCGGTCGGCAGTGCTTTGGATTGTGATTCCAGGCCGCCGGTGCGAATCCGGGCAGCGACCGTTACCCGCACCGCGCTCGTGGTGGAAATGGCAGACACGCCGGACTTAAAATCCGAGGCCGCGAGGCATTGGGGGTTCGATCCCCTCCGAGCGCACCAATCACGCCGTTTGCACCGGTCCGCAGCGGCAGCAACAAGTCAATGACGCAGTTTTTCAATGGTGACGTCAGCTCAGTTGGCAGAGCGTTGGATTGTGATTCCAAGGGCCGCCGCCGTAGCGACGGCCGATTCGATTCCGGTACGTCACCCCATTTTTTCGATCGCGCGCCTGTCGCCGCGATCACGCATTTTCTATTTCAGTGGCGCAATTGGCAGCGCAGCGGTCTCCAAATCCGAAGGCTGAAGGTTCGACTCCTTCCTGGGATGCCATTTTTTACGTGGGGTTGCCCGAGCGGTCCAAGGGCGCAGCCTGCAAAGCTGTTGTTCGCCGGTTCGAATCCGGCACCCCACTCCAATGCAGCGCAAGCGATATCGCCCGGCGTCCCTCACGGCGCGCGGGAATGCGCGGTGCGCTGCGCCTATTTTCGTGCTTGCTGCTTTGCCTGCAAGGCGTATTATCACGTTTAACACCTGTCCGGATTTTCATCTTCCCGCCAGCGCCACGGCGCCGGCCTTTTCTGCTATTCCATTCAAACAGGCATCAGTAAAAGTGAAAATATGACTCCGCAAATCTTAGCACTCGACATCGCAGGAAATCCATTCGGATGGATCTCCGCCCAGGAAGCGATCCATTATTACGCCGTCGGCAAGGTGGCGTGGGAACTGGGCGACCGTGAATTTCTGTTTCGCGGCGGGGTGTCGAATGCGGGCGTGCTCTCGACCATGACGGTCAAGCCGATCATTTCGATCATGGGCAGCGAGCGCATGACCAAGAAACTGCGGGTGGCGCTGCCGCTCGGAGACGACAACCAGCTGCTGTTTGCGCGCGACCGCCATACCTGCGCATATTGCGGCAATGTGTTTGCGCGCCAGCACCTCTCGCGCGACCACATCCTGGCGCGCACCCATGGCGGCAAGGATAGCTGGACCAACTGCGTCACCGCCTGCAAGCCGTGCAACCAGGCCAAGGGGGCCACCATGGTGCATGATTTTCATCCGCTGCTGTACGTGCCGTATGTGCCATGCCGTTTCGAGCACTTCATCCTGAGCGGCAGGAATGTGCTGGCCGACCAGCACGATTATCTGTCGGCCAAATTGCCCAAGCACTCGCGCATGCTGGCGTGACCGCCTGGCCCTATCCGAGCGTACGCGCCGGCGTATCGCCCGCTTCACCTTCAAGTATCGCAAAAGCGTCATCGCGCGGCTGGTAATCGAGCGCACTGCGCGTGCGTTCGATGGCCAGGCGCTTGTAGCGGTTGTCCGATACCCCATGGACGACCGTAAAACCGCTCAGGTCGGCATCGATACAGCGCGCCAGCAACTGCACCACATCGCGCTCGCTGATGAACGCGGCAACGTCGCGCGCGCTGTGCCGTTCGCCGGCGTGGAACGTTGCCACGTTGGCTATCCGCACCGCCACCGTGACGAGCGTGCCATCGTCGGCAAACAAGGAGGCGAGCGCTTCGCCGAACGCCTTGCTCACGCCATACATATTCTTGGGTCGCGGCGCCATGTTTTCCTGCACCTGCACGTCCAGCGGATAACCTTCAACGGCCTGGGCGCTGCTGGCAAACACAACACGCCGGCATCCCTGCGCCTTTGCCGCCAGGAACACGTTATAGCTTCCTACGATGTTCGTCGGCAGCAGCGAGGTGTGGAAATCGGCGTCGGGCAAAGGGTCCGCCGCGAGGTGAAGCACGGTCTGCACACCCGCGCAGGCGCGCATGCAAGCGTCGAGGTCGGTGACGTCAAGATGCACGGCCTCGCCGCCCATGTGCGCCAGCGCGGCGCTATCGAGGTCACCGAGGCGCAGGTCGAACTGGCCGTGCAGCTCGCGGACAAAGGCGGTCCCGATGCGCCCTGCCGCGCCAGTAATAAGCACTTTGTGCGCCGTCATGCGCCACCCGCATCGCTAACGGGGCGCTCGCTGCAGAAATACTTGTTCATCATTTGCGTGCTACCGGTCAGAAAAATTGATTATCCGAGCGACAAGGCAGCAGGGTCAAACGAGGAATCCTGCGCGCATGAACAAGTATTTCTTACCCACCGCTCCCGGCGCGCACCCACGGCGGCAGGGATAGCGGGACCAACTGCCCTACAGGCCTGCGGGCTGGTGACAGGGCATTCGGGGTAAACTACCCCTTCCTATGTTGCCGGAGCGGCAGGATCGACTGCCCTTGCATGCCATGAGCCTGCCACCCTATGTGCCACTGCTGCTCAACAGCGATGATGTGTTCGCGCTGCTTCGCTGCATGCCCTCGCGTTGCCTGCAGACCATGAACGCCGTCCGCAACTACATCACGCCGCTGGTGCGCGATGGGGAAGAGCTGGCGGAAACCCTGGCGCAGTATCCGTCGCTCAAGTATGAACCGCTGGACCAGCATTATGTCCTCCTCAAGCTGCTCGGCGGGATGAGCGAGGCGCTGATGAGCGACCTGAACTCGCCGGACTGGTCCCGCGTGCTGGAGGCGGCGTTCCTGGTGGCGCTTGACCCCGATCCCGCCTACCGCAAGCATCTTCTTGTCCATTATGAACAACTTCCACGGTGCCGTTGGCTGATCGACCTGGCCCTGGCCGAAATCGATGGCCGGCAATGGGAAGTGGACCCGGCGCTACAACTACTCATCCATCGACTGCGCGCGGTGCTGGCGCGGGCGCCGCTGCCGTCCACGGTATTTCGTCCTGCCTTCGACTTTCAGCAGGTCCAGGCGGAACGCGAGCTGGTACGCGTGGCTTTTCGCGCCGGCGGCATGGACGCCGCCATTGACACGTATACCCGCACCCAATTGCTGAGTCAGCGACGGCGCTACTGACCGTCGCAAGCGGTCCGGCTGGCGATGTCGGCGCTGATCAGAGGCTCAACTAGTAACTTCATGAAGCACGCCCGTCAAGTCCCTGATCGACACCGCCGCCTGCTCCGGGCTGGCGTTGCCGCGCCGGTCCAGATGCAAGGCGTGCAGGCCGGCTGCCGTGGCGCCCAGGTAATCGCAACGCCAGGTGTCGCCCACCATCAACACTTCCTCGGGCGCCAGGTTCAGTTGGTGGCACAGGGCGCGATAAAAGTCGGGATCGGGCTTGACATGGCCGACCTCGAACGACAGGCATGCGGTATCGATCAGGTCGCCAAGGAGGTCGCGGATCGGTTCGGCGTATGGCAGCGCCAGATTGGACGCCACGGCAGTGCGAATGCCGCGCCGGCGCAGTTCGATGAGCACGGAGCGCGATTCGGGGTAAGGGGCGATCGACGCCAGCTCGGCCGCCAGGTCGCTGGCATGGCGGGGATCCGGCGCGACACCGCATGCGTGGGCAAATGCGGCCAGATCGACCGCGCCGACCATGGGCGAGCTGACCGAAGCCGCTGTTGACCGGCGCAGGATGGCTACAAATGGCCGGCGTTTGTCACCGATCTCCACCAGCGTGCCGAAGGCATCGTAAGCGATCCATCAACCCCAGACTGTTCAGGAAGTCACTCCGCTGGTTAAATCCGGGGTATGCAAATCCTTCATATTCCACGGCAGCAGCGCCGCTACATCATCCACGGTTTTCGCCGCCGGCAAG
>NZ_WHJF01000200.1:0-4424 GCF_011682185.1 Massilia genomosp. 1 | reverse complement strand
AGGACCGCCACGCCCTGCTGAAAAAACTGCTCAATGCGGGCGACGACCCCAACATCTGCCACGCCGGCATCAGCCCGCTGCTGGCGGCGGTGGCCGGCGGCGACGCCCTGACCGTAACGATCTTGCTTGACGCCGGCGCCCGGCCCGACAGTCCGCGCGACGCCAGCGGCGGCACGCCCTTGGATTACGCGTTGGGCACGCCGCCGCTGGAGATGGCCAGCTTGCTGCTCGATCGCGGGGCCGATCCGCGCGTGGTGGCCGATGGCGGCCGCACCGCCCTGCACAGCCTGGCGCTGCAAGCGCTGCCGTCGCCGCAGCAGCACGCCATCCAGATGGCGCTGGCCGAGCGATTGGTGCGGCAAGGCGTCCCGCTCGATGCACCGCACGGGCAAGGCGACACCGCCCTGCACATGGCAGCGTCGACCGGCAATCTCGACCTGCTGAACCTGTTGCTCGCCGAAGGCGCCAACCCGACACTGCGCAACAAGCGCGGCGAAGACGCCCTCGCCTGCGCACGCCGGCGCGGCCATGCCGCCCTGGTCGAACGCCTGGAACAGCATCTCGCCGGCAAAACAGGGAAAGATGGCGATTGACGGTCGGGCGCCGCAGCAGGCCCTTGGGCGCCTTGACCAAGCCCTGCGCCGTTTCCACGCCGTAGTCCTCCATCAGCTCGATGGCCCGCCCGGTGGAAAGGTGGCGCCCGGCCTTGTTGGTGGTGCGCAGTTTCAGCGCCGCGATCAGCTCGCAATAGCGTTCCAACTCTGCTTGCGGCAACAACCGCGGCTTGCCGTGGTCGGCGCGGTGCGCAGCGTGTGGCTTCTGAACCGCTTGCAGCGCCCGATAGACGGTCGTCGCGGAGACGCCGTACAAGCCGGCCGCCGCAGCGATCTGGGCCGCCCGCTCTGGGCTCTTGGACGGCAGGCGGTCCAGCCGCTGCCGTAGTTGCAGCAGCGAATCGACGGGAATCGCCTTACGCCGGCCGCTCATGGCGGGCCAGCGCGCGGTACACCGAGGCGCGGCCGACGCCGAGCCGCCGCGCGATCGCCGTCGCGCCCAGTTTCTCTTCAACGTACAGGCGCTGGACCTCGGTGGAATCGACCGACGGCTTGCGCCCACGGTAGGCGCCGCGCGCCTTCGCGGCGGCGATACCTTCAAGCTGGCGCTCGCGCCGGAGGTTGGTTTCAAATTCAGCGAACACGCCCAGCATGTCCAGGAATGCCTTGCCCGCCGCGCTACGGGTGTCGATGGGTTGCTCGGTCGCCTTGAGGGTGACGCCGCGCTCCTTTAGTGTGTACACGATGTCCTGCAAATCTTTGATGCTGCGCGCCAAGCGATCTATCCTCGTCACGACCAGCGTGTCGCCACGCCGCAGGAAATCAAGTAGCGTCGCCAGCTCAGCGCGGCCGGCGCGGCTGGTGCCGCTCGCCTTCTCCGCCCGGACAACATCGCAGCGCGCAGTGCCTGCTCTTGCAAGGCAAAATCTTGGTCGCTGCTGGAAACCCGAGCATATCCGTAAAGCGCCATGGCAGGGTTTGTCTCGTTAAGATTTAGACCCTTCAAAGTTAGCATCTCGAAAACATAAAAACAACCCTATTGAGACAAAAAAATTGTCTCGCTCTCGTGGTCCGATAGGGTGTACCGATACGCGACATGCCGCCCTTGCCGACCAGCGTACCCGGCACCAACGCCAAAAGGGAACTCGCCGCAGGCTGCGGCCGCGACGAGATGCGTCGGCGCGAAATCGCAGCCCATTTTCTGTTCTTCGGCACAACGGTGCAAAACAGCCTGAAATAGGAAGGATGATGAAGTTGACAGCAAGCTGTCATTAACGGAAAATGACAGTACACTGTCAAATTTAGGAGCCACTATGACTTCAAAGAATCTCCCTGCAAGCCCGCCTTGTCCGACCCAAAGCGAATGCGACAAAGCCGAGGCTTCAACTCCAATGATTGAACGTTGCATCAAGGGACCACAATGCGCAATTTCAATGACCGCGTCGGAGGAGCGCTGCGGCCAGATACCGCTCCTGTTCGTACACGCCGATCCCGGCCAAGCCAGTCAGTGGCGCGAATTGTTTGCGCGCTTCTGTTCGCGGCGCCAAGTCGTGGCGTTCGACGCCCGCGGCCATGGCGCGAGTGACGCCCCGGCGAATGGTGACTACAGCTACGCAGGACGGGCCCAAGACATCTGCGCCGTAGCAGACGCCATGCATCTTCAACAGTTCATCCTGGTTGCGCATAGCGCGGGCAGCGCCACGGCACTGCGTTACGCGGCGGCCAACCCAAACAAAGTCGCCGGACTGATCCTGCTTGATCCGCCGTCCGACCCGCGAGCGATTCCGCAACCCATCCAGACGCAGATGGATGCCGCGCTGAAGGGCCCCGACAACCGCGCTTACCTGCGGAACTACCTGCACTCGATTGCCGGCGACAACGCCGATACGGTCGCTCTGGTCCTCGCCGACTCGGAAAGTATCGAGATGCAGACATTCATTGCCATGACCGGGGCATTGCTGGCCTGGAATCCAGAACCCAATCTGGCGAGCTATACGAAGCCGATGTTAATTCTTTCCAGCGAAGCTGGCGATACGCCTTCATCGCTGCGATGGCTCAAGCCCAATGCGGCGTTTCGAGTGATTTACGGATCGGGGCACTGGCTGCAAATGGATCAGCCGGAGGCCACCGCCCTGGAGATGGAACAATTCCTCAACGAGCTTGATCCGCAAGGCTAGCGCGCTTATGACTACACAATCACCATGCATCAAAAAAACACCCGCTGGCACGGCGCTGACCGAGATCGTGTTACTTGTTTTTCGACTCGACGGCGCATTAATGGACGCAGCCGAAAAGATTGCCGCGCCAGCGGGCCTGACGGCGGCGCGCTGGCGGGTGCTCGGCGCCGTCCTCAGCGAACCTCGCACCGTCGCGGATATCGCCCGCAACATGGGGGTGGCGCGACAAAGCGTGCAGCGCCTCAGCGACGCGCTGGTCGCGGAGGGATTGCTGACGATGAACGACAACCCGGCCCATAAAACTGCGCGCCTGGCGACACCCACGCCCAGCGGACGGGTGGCTATCGCCAACTTGTCCGACAGGCAAACACGGTGGGCGAATTTGATTGGCGCCGGCTTTGATATTCAGTCGCTCGATGAGCACATGCGTGTATTGAAACACCTGATCGCGTCGGTGGAGAAAAATCACGCCTCTATCGAATAAGTTGAGGCGACCATACCGGCTAAAGGACACGACCTAGCAGTTCCATACCAAGGCGACCGAGATTCAGGCGATGTTCAGCAATCAGCTCGAACCGAAGCGCACTGGCGAAATTGGCAAACGCATCCTGGTGGCCGGCTTGCCGATATGAGCCCTCATTGGCAGTTAGCGTGCGTTGGCGGCCATGGAATGCAAGCCGACGCCGACGAATGCAAGCTCATTTGCGAGTAGCGGGAGCACGAGGGCCCTTCTCATTTGCAGTTATCGTGAGCCGAAAATGGCGTCGATTGCGAGCGCAACCTTTTTCAAACGCGAGTCGTTACACCTGCTCTCCAGGCGCTCGACGAGAACATCAGCAGCCCGGCCGGAAATTACAAAGCTGTGGCATTGTCTGCCATTGGCAGGCACTGGGAGCCGCGAAGCCAGTATGTCGGAACCTATGACAAGCACTGGGAGGAAGAAGTTTTCCCCTCTCTGCCAGAGGATTTTGACGAGCAACACTATCAGTGCGCACCGGAAGATCAACAGATTGCCTATCCCAAGCGCAGAATATCCATGGAAATCTCATCCGAGCAGTACGAAAACAGTATCAGCGGTTTCCTCATGATTGATTGCGAAGTGCGGTCGGCCGACATTTTCTATTTTTCTTTGTCAGAAGACGAAACGCAGTTGGCGCAGTGGGATGAGGACGATGAAGATAGCTGGCTACGCCGACGCATCGTGTATTTCATCCGGAGCCTGGCGCCTGCCGAACGCTGGGGCAATATCGAGTTTGACCATTCCTACGATTTTCAATTATTTCGATGGCGCCAGCTGGACACAGGTGGATTTCCCGAGCGCGATATCACTCTTCTCGGTATGCTGCGCAGGCGATGGAAACGTCTACATCAGCGGGTATGGCGGCACCACATTCAAAGGGCGGGGACAAACGTGGCGCCAGCTGTTCGAAGGACAGTTAACGATCCCCTTCAAGGACATGGTCTGGTTCGACAACCGGGTCTGGTGTACCAGCGAATATGGCTTGTGGAATATACGCGATGAAAAACTTGAAGCAGCCGATGTCGATCGCGACATCATGGCATGCTCCCCCCTGTGTCAGACTACTTGTCGGGTGTGTTTTTGAACAAAGTATGTCGTGATCTTGAGCGTTGTAGTGGGGTTTTTAGGGTTCGTTCTTGTGCTGTACTTTTGACATCGTTTCCGGGAGCGGGG
>NZ_WHJF01000001.1:0-166357 GCF_011682185.1 Massilia genomosp. 1 | reverse complement strand
GCCTCAAAGTATCCGATGAGGACCTCGCCACACTTGTCATTGAGCGCGACGACTTTCATGGCGAATGGAACTATCGGTTAAAGCCTCGGGACGTAGTCTCTTGACTTGCAATTGTTCAACTTATTTTTGCTTAACTCCTATATGGCAATTGCGAAAAGGGAATCGCAATTCAACCCGGACGCGGCCAACAAGGGCAGTAGCGCCTCCGGCATTGCGCAAATGGTCGACGATACGGCCAAGGATCATGGACTGAATGATACCAATCGCTTTGATGCACGTTCCAGCATCCGAGCCGGATTGGCGTACTTTCTCAAGTTGCAGAAGGCGACGGTCGTTGATTATGGAAAGGCCAGCGATATCTATGAGCCGCTGCTCTATTACCGCTACCATTATGGCGAATTTTCGACCGCGACGCGGCACTTGCGCGATATCGGCAAAGGCAAGAAGCAGGAATACTTCGTCAAGAAAGAGATCGACGAGCTGCAGCGGAATCCGCGCTATGCCGATTCCAGGACTGTCGTCGACGAAGCCGAGCGCATCGAAAAGATTCTCGACGCTGCGCACGGGCTGGTCATTAAGCTGGCCGATGTTCTTGCAAAGCCCATGGCCGGCAGGAAGGTCATCGTAGTCGAAAAAGTGCGCAAGGCGCCGCCTGCGGTGCCAGCCCCAGCCGCTCCCGCACCAGCCCCGGTAGTGCGCGTCCCAACGCCGCCTGCCGCGCCTACGGCTGCCCCAGCCGCGCCAGTAACAGCCGGCCCTGTTCAAGCCAAATCAGCGCCAGCAGCGCCGCCCCCTGCAGCACCGGCGGACCAAGTGCCGCCGTCCAGCACCTCGACCAAGTCGCCAGCACCACCGGCGCCAGAAGCCGTGCCGGCAGCCACCCCTGCGGTCGACGCGCAGCCATCTGTGGCACACGAGGATTCAGATGAGCACCAATGGGAAGTGCGCGCCTATGAAGTGACCACCGATGCGGCTGGCGAGCTACCGGAAATCGTTTCCGAATCCCAGCAGCAGTTGGTGATTCTCATCCCTCGCATCGATTATGAAGCCTATAACGAAGCTGTCGCCAAGAACCTCATTACCGAACACGGTAATGAGCATGACCTGGAGCATCACACGCCAGACGACGGCGGCGCGCCCGCCATTGCCGTCCCAAATGCTCCAGCCGTGCCGGCGCCGTCTGCCGAGGTCAAGCCGCCTGTAGAGGCCAAGCCGCCATCTGCGCCAGCTCCAGCCGTGCCCAAGCCGGCTCCTGCCACTCCCAAACCTGCCCCAGTAACGCCGCCCGCCGTTCCTGTCGCAAGGCCAGCGCCGCTTCCTGTACCTCAACCCAAGCCAATTACGTTCGGCGAAGTCGTCACTGCCGTGAAGAAAATGGGATGGAAGGATGTGTACAGCACCTCGTTCTCGTACATAAAGAGTTTCCGTACGCGACCTAAACTACCAGATGCGCCGCTGACCAATCCGGCCAACACAGTCACCTCGCCAGCGCGTGTTCAGGTAATCACCGGCAGTTTGCCAAACAGGGAAATCAAGGTGCCGAAAGTCGAGGCAAAGGTGACCACGGCGCCCCAAACTGCTGTCAAGCCTGTCGCGGTAACCGGAGAAGCGGGCTGGATGCCTTTCGCCCTCAAGGAGCAGAGCAAGGGCACCGTGACGGAGAAAAAGGCGAATCAGGAAGACGACGTCGCTTGGCGTCATGCCCAGAAAGAACGGGACAGCGCCGAGTCCGCTGCCAAAAAAGCGCGCTCAGATCTGCGCGGCGAAAAGCGCAAGAAAGTGCCGGTGGAGAGCAGAGTCCAGGAACTGAATGCAGAGATCGCAAAACAAGACGCTGCCGCCGCCGCCGCAGATAAGACCATGTTGCAAATTGAATCAACATACAACAATCAGGATATCCTGAAGTATTTGCAGAGTACGGGGCTCGGAAGGACGTTGTCACGTAATGATTCCACAGCTTGGTGTGCGTCGTTTACCAATTGGTGTCTCGAACAGGCAGGCTACCGCGGCACCGACGACGCACGCGCAGCGTCGTATATTAACTGGGGCCAGAAACTTGACGAACCGCGCTACGGCGCCATTACCGTCGTCACGCGCAACTTCGGGGAATATCACGTCGGCTTTTTTATCGGAATTGTCGAAAAGGACGTCAAGATTGGCGAGGAAGATATCGAGGTGACGGGGAAGGATGGCAAGGTGAGGAAGAAAAAGGTCGCCAAGATGAAAAAGGCGAAGTACGTCAAGCTTTTGAGCGGCAACTATTCACAGACGGTGATTGACGCGGCAGGCTGGGCTGTAGATGCAGCAGATAACCCGAGATTGCACTTGGTCTCTTACCGTTGGCCTACTAGCAAGGAAAAGCAATGATAAAACGAATGTTAGCATGTGTACTCTTGATACAGACGGCGCCGGTGATGGGCGCGTGCGTCGTACCGACCGAAGTCCAGCTGCATGAAGTGTGGAACGCATTCAGGGCGGATGCCAAGCAGGGCGTGCCGGCTAAGATGGAGCACTATTTTCAGTTTCCACTCATGTTTATTCCACCGTTTGAATATCAAAAGCCCCCGATGGTTTCGCGCACCACTTTCCGAAAGAACTATGCTGAAATTTTCTTCAAAAGCACGCATGGGGAAGATCTCGATATCCATCGAAGGCTGCTAAAAACCACAGGAAATGAGGTCAGCTCGGCCATTCACTTCGAGACAAAAGCCTGCCGCCTCAAGGTAGCCGTCGAGCTTTCTGATTACAGGTTCGATTTTCATCAGCAGCGCGGCTGGATCATCACTGCGGTCCGCTATGCCGACGATTACTATGTTATGAAATCGTTCAAATCCGATCGATGAAACAAGCCGCTCCCGACCGGGGCTCATTTAACGATCACGACACCAAATGATCATTTTCTGATGAATCCATTAAACCAGATCGCCGCCTTCGGCCCGTTCGGCACAGGCCTGAGCCAGCACGCGCGTCTTATCACCATCGCCAGCGCGCAAGACAGTTCCCTGCCCGAATCCCTGATGGCCGAAAAATTCACTGGCCGCGAAGCGGTCAACGAACTGTTTTCCTTCGATGTCGACGCGCTCAGTGTCTCGACCGACCTGGAACTTGCCCAGTTCATCGGCGAAGAACTGACGATCACCTTACTGCAGCCTGATTCGACCCGGCGTGTCTGGCATGGCATCTGCACGGACGCTGCCTGGCTCGGCGCCGATGGGGGCGTGGCGCGTTACCGGCTGCATTTGGAACCGGCCATGGCCTTGCTGCGCCTTCGACGCGACAGCTACATTTTTCAGGACAAAGACGTGCGCGAGATCGTGAGCGAGCTGCTGGCAGATTATCCCGCGATCCGCTACGTCTTCGACGTGTCCCAAACCTTGCTGCCACGCGCCATTTGCACGCAATACCGGGAAAGCGATTTCGACTTCTTCGAACGTATACTCGCCTCCGAAGGCCTGAATTGGCGCTTCGAACACGACCAGGGCAACGACACGAGCGCCAGTGCGCAGGCGCGGCACCAACTGGTGATCTTCGACAGTCAGGCTAAAGCGCCAGCGACGCCCGGCGGAAGCGATCTGCGCTTCCACGGCGTGCGCGCCACCGACAGCGACGACGCGATCGATGCCTTCCGCGCCCGTCGCCAGGTGCAGCCCAACGCGGTCAGTATCAGCAGCTGGGAACCCGCACGCCTTGTCGCCCCGGCGGCCGAACGGCACTCTTCGCTGCAACACGGCGAGCTGCCTTCGATGCCTGTCTACGATGGCAGCGGCGAGCGGATCGCCAGCGCCAGCGGGATGCCGGACGCGCACTGCCTGCGCATGCTGCAGGCACTTGAACTGGACAACAAGGTCTTTGAAGGCGAGGGCGCGGTGCGGCGCCTGGCCGCCGGCCACGCCTTTCACCTGACCCAGCACGAGCGCTATGGCGCAGGCGCCAATGCCTTCACCGTACTGTGGGTCGAACACGAAGCGCGCAACAATTACCAGCCGGGTATCGCGGTAGCGGCCCATGCCGGCGTGGAAGCGGGTACCTATCGTAACCGCTTCGGCTGTGTGCGCGCGCCGGTGGCGATCGTGCCGCGCATGACGGCGGCCCCCCATGCCTGCACGGCGCTTGGTCCGCAGACTGCCATTGTGGTGGGGCTCGACCAAGCCATATCGACGACTACCCGCGACTATTACGTGAAAATCCAGTTTGCCTGGCAGCGCGGAAATGCGCCGAACAGCGGCGGCATGGCCCACAACGTCGACCCCGCGGGTAATGCCCCGGGCAACCAGGCCTCCGGCACCTGGGTGCGCGTGGCCGAAGCACTCGCCGGGCCCAATTGGGGTACGCAATTCACGCCGCGCATCGGCGCCGAAGTGCTGGTCGACTTCCTTGAAGGCGACATGGATCGCCCGGTGGTGGTGGCGCAACTGTACACCGGCGCCGATCTCCCGCCCTTCTCGGCCGGCGTAGACGCCGGCGTCAACCACGCCGGCGTGTTGTCCGGTATTCACAGCCACAATATCGATGGCGAAGGTTTTGGCCAATGGCAACTGGACGACAGCCCCGCGCAGGTGCGCACCCGTCTGTCGAGCAGCAGTGCCGCAAGCGAGCTCAATCTGGGCTACCTGATCGCGCAACTGTCCCAAAGCGCCCATCGCGGCCGCTACCGCGGGACCGGCTTCGAGCTGCGCACCGATGCCTGGGCCGTGGTGCGCGGCGCCGATGGGGTCCTGCTGTCGACCCATGCCCGAAACAGCCAGGGCAGCGGTATTGCGGGAACCCAACTGGATACGGCCGAATCGCTCGGTATGCTTAAGCATGCCCGCGAAACCAGTGCGACGTTAACCACCACGGCCGCCAAGCAGAATGCACTGACCAGCAAGGGTGCTGCCGAGGCGCAAAGCGATTTTATCGCGCAGATTGACCCGCACGCCGAAGGGAAGTTCGGTGCGACCGTGAACGGACAGCAGGCTTTCAAGGCCAGGAGCGGGGACCGGACGCTCGCCAGCGAGCAGCCGGTGGAACGCTTCGGCAAGCCGCTCGTGCTGATGGAAGCGGCGGCCAGTATCAACTGGGCGACGCCGGCATCGACGCTGCTCTATGCCGGCAAGCACCTGCACTGGACCACGCAGGGCGATCTGCACATGAGTGCGGGCGACACCGTGTCGTCTGTAGTCGGCAAGGTTGCGACTCTGTTTACGTATGCAGGCGGGATTCAGGCCTACGCCGCCAATGGTCCCGTGTCTCTGGAATCCCACACCGACCAGCTTGAGATTCTTGCCGACAAGTCGGTGAAGGTCGTTTCGGTCGAGGGCAGCATCGAGATCAATGCCCTGAACAAAATCGTGCTGCAGGCAGGCCGCACGTCGATCGTCCTCGAGGGTGGCGATATTACCTTCCTGTGCCCTGGAGTATTTTCAGTCAAGGGCAGCCTGGAGCCGTTCGGCCCGAGCGGGGGCGGGGTGGCGTCGCTAAGGCCATTGCCCGATTCGCTGATTCCAGATAGTGCCCTGCCGGGTTGATATGACGCTCATACAGAGCAGATGAGAGGGGGGTGGCGTGCTGCCGTGCTCATCCTCCGATCCCATGCCGTTGCGTGCATGTCAAAACTAGCAGCCTATGAGGAGAAGGACGCTCAGAGCAGCTCTTGACATTTTTCCGGCGTGATCAGCAAAGCACCTGTTCACGCGCACAGCGCCCGGTTGCGCCCCTCGGTCTTGGCGCGGTACATGGCGCGGTCGGCATGTTCGACCAGTTGCTCCGGCGCGCCGTTCTCGTCCGGCATCAGCGACACCACCCCGATACTGATCGTCACTACCCCGTAAGGCGACTTGGCGTGCGGCAGCGCCAGCTGTTCCAGCGCCAGGCACAGCGCGCAGGCCAGTTCGTGCGCTTCGGCCACGCTGGTGGCCGGCGCCAGCAGCGCGAATTCCTCGCCGCCGTAGCGCGCCACCAGGTCGGACGGACGGCGCGCGTGCGCCGCGATCACGCCGGCCACCGCGCGCAGGCACTGGTCGCCGGCCTGGTGCCCGTAATGGTCGTTGTAGCTCTTGAAATGGTCGACGTCGAGCATCGCCAGCGCCACCGGATAGCCGTTGCGCGCGCCGCGCCGCCATTCGGCGTCGAGCGCGTGGTCGAAGCCGCGCCGGTTATTGATGCCGGTCAGGCCGTCCGTGGAGGACAGCGCCGCCAGCTTGGCGTTGCTCGCTTCCAGCTCGGCGGTGCGCTCGGCCACCATGTGCTGCAACTGCTTCTGGCGCCGGGTCAGGTCGCGCACCCGCGCGCGGTACGCCGCGCTCAACAGTCCCAGCGCCAGCAGCGCGAGGATGGTGCGGAACCACCAGGTTTTCCACCACGGCGGCAGGATCGTCACCGTCATGCTGGCCGCGTTTTCGCTGCGCACGCCCTGGTGGTTGGCGGCGCGCACCGAAAACGTGTAGCTGCCCGGATCGAGGTTGGTGTAGGTGGCGCTGCGGTGCGCGGCGTCGGTCTGTACCCAGGCGCGGTCGAAACCGTCGAGCCGGTATTCGTAGGTGTTGCGCATCGGATCGGTGAAGTGCAGGGCCGCGAATTCGATCGAAAACACCGAGCCGTCGCCAGCCAGGGTCAGGTTGCTTGGCGCCGTCACCGGGCCGTCGAGTTTCAGGCCCGGCACCGCGCGCCCGTCACGCAGCGAGCGGTTGAACACGCTGATGTCGGTGATCGCCACCTGCGGCGGCGAGGACACGCTGCGCACCGCTTGCGGACTGACCCCGGTGATGGCCTTGACCCCGCCGAAATACAGGCGCCCGTCCGGCGCGGCGTGCGCGGCGCCCGAGGAAAATCCTTCCGACAAGCCATCGGCGGCGGAGAAACGCGCCACCTTGCCGCTGTCCGGGTCGAGCCGCAGCAAGCCGTTCGCGCTGCTCAGCCACAACTGGCCGGCGCGGTCGCTGCGCATCGCCAGGATCTTCAGCGGCCCCACGCTGTCGGGCCCGTCGTAACGGCGGAAGCTGATCGCCCCGGCCGCGTCCGTCATGACCTGGTTCACGCCGCGCGCGGTGCCGGCCCACAGCCGTCCCTGCGGGTCCTGGTACAGCGAGACCACGTTGTTGTCCGACAGCGAGCGCGCATCGCCGGCGCGCTGGCGCAGGTGGCGGAAGCGGCCGCTGGCCTGGTCCAGCACGTCGAGCCCGCCGCCGCCCCATTCCGAGCCCATCCACACGCGCCCGAGCCGGTCTTCGACGATGCTGGTGGTGCCGCTGACGCTGCGGCTGTCCGCGCGCGCCGGGTCGGACGGGTAGGGCGTGCTCTGGCCGCTGGCCGGGTCGTAGCGCAGCACGTGCAAACCGGTGCCGATCCACAGCGCGCCGCCGGCGGCCGGGGCGATGGTGTTGATGAAGTCGCTGCCGACCGAGCCGAAACTGACCACCCGCAGCGGCGCGTCGAGCGCGTCGAGGCGGTTCAGGCCGGCCGAGGTGCCGATCCACAAGGGGCCGTCCGGCTGCTGGTACAGGCTGTAGACGATATTGCTGCTCAGGGCGGGTCCGGGCGCGCCCGCCGCCGTGCCCGGAGCGGCCCTGGCGTCGGCGCGGTAGCTGCGCAGCACGGCGCCGCTGGCGCTGTCGAACAGCGACAGGCCGGCGTTATTGGCCAGCCACAAGCGCCCGTCGGGCGCGCCTTCCATGGCGCGCATGGCATTGTTGGGACGCAGGTTGTTGGCCTCGACGTCGAAGGGGATGAAGCGCTGGAAGCCTTCGCTGTTCAGGTTGACGAGGCTGATGCCGTCGGTGATCGAGCCGATCCACAGCATGCCGCTGCGGTCGTGCATGACGGCGCGGATATCGTCCGACGGCAGGCTGTAGCTATCGTTGGCGCGATGCACGTAATGCACGGCCGGGGCGCCGGGTGCTTCCTGCCGCTGCGGCTGTTTGTCCCAGCGCAGCAGGCCGGCGCCGAGCGTGCCGGCCCAGACGGTGTCGTTGCGGTCGCCGTACAAGGTGTTGATGCGGGTCGCCGGCGAGTCCACCTGGCGCCGCGTGTTCCACGGCTGGCCGGCGCGCCAGCTCACCACCCCGGTCTCGGTGCCGATCCAGAGCGTCTGGTCGGGCGCGAAGTGCAGGGCGCGCACGATGTTGAGCTTGGGATCGGGCGCCTCCGGCCGGTCGACCCGGAAGTGCGTGAACGCGCGCGCGCCGGGCGCCAGGTAATCGAGCCCGCCCGGCCAGGTGGCGGCCCACAGGCCGCCGCCGGCGTCCAGGGCGATGGCGTTCAGGTCGTTCGAGGCGAGGCTGCCGGGGCGCGCCGCGTCGTGCAGGTGCAGGGTGAAGCGGGCGCTGGCCGGATCGAAATGTTGCAAGCCGCCCCAGGTGGCCAGCCACATGCCGCCCTTGCCGTCGCCGATGATCTTCTTGACGATGCGCTGCGAGGCCGGGCCGGGCGGCGGCACGAAGCGGGTGAAATTGTTGGTCTCGGGATTGAAGCGCGCCAGCCCGTTCTGGGTGGCCACCCAGATCGCCCCGGCCGCGTCTTCATACAGGTCGGAGACGCGGTCGTGCGGCAGCTTGCCGGCGCTGTTGGCGTTGCTCGCGTACTTGACCGCGTGGTAGCCGTTGTAGCGGTACAG
Organism: Massilia genomosp. 1; assembly: GCF_011682185.1. Classification (NCBI taxonomy): domain Bacteria; kingdom Pseudomonadati; phylum Pseudomonadota; class Betaproteobacteria; order Burkholderiales; family Oxalobacteraceae; genus Massilia; species Massilia genomosp. 1. Next base: position 157,767 of record NZ_WHJF01000001.1, on the reverse strand, counting down.
CCCGCCGCTGTGGGTGCCGATCCACACGAAACCCTGGCGGTCCTGCAGCAGCGCCAGGATCGACAGCTCGCTCGAATCGAACGAGGGCAGGCGCTTGAAGCGCAGCGCCGAGGTGGGGGCGCTGCCGGCCTGGGCGGCGCCGGGCAGGGTGGCGAGCGACATGAGGCACAGGAGGGCGCACAGCAGCAGGCGCGGCAGGGCGAAGGGGTGACGCGCGAAGGCGGTAAATACGCTGAGCATGGCAAATAGGTGTCTACAATACCGGCCACCCCGGGAATGCCGGGGAACCCGGGCAGTGTAAACCAAGTTGGCTGTGCGGCAATACCTCTTTCAAGATGTATTATCGATGTACAGTTGCCGGGATTTAGGGTATCGTTTACGGCACTATTATTGCATCTACGTCCGTACGCCCGGTTCTGCCGACGCTGTCGTGGCACTATTCGAGCTGGCCATCGGTCTTGCCACTGGCAGCCTGCCAGACTTGGGATCGTCGGCTGCAAAAATATCTGGACGGGCCATATCTCAGCGCTTTCTCGGCCAATAGCTTGCTATTGGCACTGCGAAATCGTCGAAATATGGCCTCGCCCAGCTATTTTTTCGCTTCGACTCCCCAAGCCTGACAGGCTGCCGGCCGGCTCGTCCCCGTCCATCCTGGAAGTTCCCCGCGTCGGCCTGTCCGGGCGTAGAGCAGATTGAACTTACGCCCGGAAAACTTATGTCTGAAACACCGATTACCATCGAAGCCGACAGTGCACCCACCGTCAAGTTCGCCGATTTCGGCCTTGCGCCGGAGATCCTGCGCGCACTGACGGACCAGGGCTACATCCATCCGACGCCGATCCAGGCCGCGGCCATTCCGATCGTGCTGCAGGGACGCGATGTCATGGGCGCGGCCCAGACCGGCACCGGCAAGACCGCCGGCTTTTCCCTGCCGATCATCCAGCTGCTGCTGGCGCACGCCAGCCCGAGCATGTCGCCGGCGCGCCATCCGGTGCGCGCGCTGGTGCTGACCCCGACGCGCGAGCTGGCCGTGCAGGTGGCCGAGAACGTCAAGGCCTACGCCCAGCACACCCCGCTGCGCTCGACCGTGGTGTTCGGCGGCATGGACATGAAGGGCCAGACCATCATCCTCAAGGGCGGCGTGGAAATCGTGATCGCCACCCCGGGCCGTCTGCTCGACCATATCGAACAGAAGAACGTCAGCCTGGGCCAGGTCCAGATGCTGGTCATGGATGAAGCCGACCGCATGCTCGACATGGGCTTCTTGCCGGACTTGCAGCGCATCATCAACCTGCTGCCGAAGAAGCGCCAGAACCTGATGTTCTCGGCCACCTTCTCGCCGGAGATCAAGAAGCTGGCCAACAGTTTCCTGACCGACCCGGTGACCATCGAAGTGGCGCGCAGCAACGCCACCGCCGAGAAGGTCACCCAGATCGTCTACAAGGTGGCCGACGAAGCCAAGCGCGACGTGGTCGAATTCCTGATCCGCGGGCGCGACCTCAAGCAGGTGCTGGTGTTCTCGAACACCAAGATCGGCGCCTCGCGCCTGTCGCGCCACCTGGAGCAGGGCGGCATCAAGGCCACCGCGATCCACGGCGACAAGACCCAGCAGGAACGCATGGCCGCGCTCGACGCCTTCAAAAAGGGCGAGATCGACGTGCTGGTCGCAACCGACGTGGCCGCGCGCGGGCTCGATATTTCCGACCTGCCGTGCGTGATCAACTTCGACCTGCCGTACAACGCCGAAGATTATGTACACCGGATCGGCCGCACCGGCCGCGCCGGCGCCTCGGGCGACGCCTTGTCGGTGTTTTCGGACAAGGACGAGCGCTTGCTGGTCGATATCGAAAAACTGATCAAGCAAACCATCACGCGCGGCGAACTGCCCGGCTTCGTGCCGGCGAGCACGGCCGGCGCGGGACGCCTGGAGTCGTCCGCCGAACGCCGTCCGCGCCGCGATGACAGCGCCGGCGCCGGTGCGCCCCGTTCGTCGAGCCGTCCGCCCGAGCGCGAACGCGGCGGCGAGCGCAGCTTCAGCGCCGAGCGCAGTTCCAGCACCGAGCGCAGTTCGACCAGCGGCGCGCCGGGCCGCTCCGGTCCGTATCCGCGCCGCGAAAAAGTCGATCCCTGGTTCCTGACCCCGTACGAACCGGCCAGGAAGAGCACGCCGGCCGTGGCCGACCAGGTCAGCGCCAGCACCAAGCCCAAGCAGAAAATCGCCGTGCTGCTCGGCGGCTCTCCCAAGCAGTAAGAGCCCGGGCCGAGGCGGCCGCGCCGGCATGGCGCGCCCCGGCCTGGCCCCTCAAAGTGTTGCCTGGATGTATAATTTGCCCAAATGTAATGCCGCCCTGCGTGTGGTCCCTGCCCACGCGCTGCGGCGTTTCTCTTTTTTATCACTGTATAACGATGAACAAACTAATTAATCAAAGCATCGCCATCCTCGTGCCTTGTTATAACGAGGAACTGACGGTTGCCGCGATTGTTCGCGACTTCAATGCCTGCCTGCCGCAGGCGGTGGTGTATGTGTTCGACAACAATTCGAAGGACGCCACGGTGCGCCTGGCGCGCGAAGCCGGCGCCGTGGTGCGCAATGTGCCCCTGCAAGGCAAGGGCAACGTGATCCGGCGCATGTTCGCCGATGTCGACGCCGACATTTACATCATGGTCGACGGCGACAATACCTACGACGCCAGCGTGGCGCCCAAGCTGGCCGAAAAGCTGGTCGACGAAGGCCTCGACATGGTGGTCGGCACGCGCGTGTCGACCGAGCAGGAAGCCTACCGCTTCGGCCACCGCTTCGGCAACCGTCTGCTGACCGGTTCGGTCGCGGCGGTGTTCGGCGATACCTTCACCGACATGCTGTCGGGCTACCGCGTGTTTTCGCGGCGCTACGCCAAGTCCTTCGCGGCGCACTCGGCCGGCTTCGAAACCGAAACCGAGCTGACCGTCCACGCGCTCGAACTGCGCATGCCGGTGGCCGAGGTCGAAACCATCTACCGCTCGCGTCCCGAAGGCTCGGTGAGCAAGCTCAACACGTACCGCGATGGCGTGCGCATCCTGTGGACCATCATCAAGCTGTTCAAGACCGAAAAGCCGCTGGCCTTTTTCTCGCTGGCGTTTTTCGCCTTCATGCTGGCGGCGGTCGGTTTTGCCGTCCCGCTGTTGCAAACCTACCTGGCGACCGGCCTGGTGCCGCGCCTGCCGACCGCGATCCTGTCGGTCGCGCTGAGCCTGTTCGGCGTGATCTCGCTCAATTGCGGCCTGATCCTCGACACCGTGACCAAGGGCCGCATCGAACAGAAGCGCTTCGCCTACCTGGCCATCTCGGCGCCGCGTGTCAAACATGTCTGAGCGGGGCGCCCGTGACGGCGCCGTCGCCACCGCCGCCGCGCCCCGGGCATGAAGCTCGGGGTCCAGCTGCTGCGCTTCGGCGTGGCCGGCGTGGCGGGCTTGCTGGTCGACCTGGCCGTGCTGGCGCTGGCGCGCGGCGCCGGCCTCGATCCGTATGCGGGGCGCGCGCTCTCCTTCCTGTGCGCCGTGTTCGCCACCTGGCAGATCAACCGCCGCTACACCTTCCATCCGGCCGGCATTTCGCTGTGGACTGAATGGTGGCGTTACCTGCTGGCCATGAGCGGCGGCGGGCTGGTCAATTTTGCCACCTACAGCGCCATCGTCTGGTGTTTTCCCACCTTGCCGTACAACCCCTACTGGGGCGTGTGCGCCGGTTCGCTGGCCGGCATGACGGTCAATTTCATTGGCGCGCGCTGCTTTGTTTTTCAACGTAAATCGTAATTACTTATCGCAGGAATCGCATGAATGTCGTGACTCGGGCAATTTCGCGTGTGGACGCCGGCGTGCTGCGCCTGTGGGATGGGCTCGACCGTGTCAAGCTGCTGCGCCTGTCCATGTGGCTGGTCCCGCTGCTGGCCGGCCTGGTGTCGGTGCTGCTGGGGCAGGACGCCAACTGGGACTTGCGTAACTATCACTGGTACAACCCGTACGCCTTCCTGAACGACAAGATCGGTTTCGACCTCAATCCGGGCCAGTTCCAGAGCTATTTCAATCCCACCATCGACCTGCTGTATTACGGCCTGGCCTCGCATTTTCCGACCCGCGTGACCGGCTTTGTGATGGGCTTTTTGCACGGACTCAATTTCGTGCTGCTGATCGTGATCGTGCGCCAGGTCCTGGTGGCCGGCGAGCCGGCCGCCTTCGCCACCGCGCGCTACCGCCTGCCGCTGCTGCTGGGGGTGGCCGGCTGCATGGGCTTTTCTTTCCTGACCCAGCTCGGCAACACCATGGGCGACAACCTCACCTCGCTCACCGTGCTGGGCGCCATCGCGCTGTTGCTGCGCCAGTGGCCGCAATTGCTGGCCGGCGGCGCGCGCGCGGCGCTGATCGCCGCCCTCGCCGGCCTGATCATCGGCGCTGGCACCGGGCTCAAGCTGACCAATGCGAATTATGCGCTGGCCCTGTGCCTGGCGCTGCTGACCCTGCGCGTCTCCCTGTGGCGGCGCTTTAGCACCGCCTTTGTGTTCGGCCTGGGCACCCTGGCCGGCATCGGCGCCACCGCCGGTCACTGGTACTGGCTGATGTGGAAGCAGTTCGGCAATCCCCTGTTCCCCCAATTTAACAATATCTTCAAGGCGCCGCTGGCTTCGCCGATCGCCGTGGCCGACATGGGCTGGGTGCCCAAGAGCGCGCTCGAAGCGCTGCTGTGGCCCTTCATCTTCACCTTCAATTCGAAGCGCGTGATCGAGCTGCCGATGACCCAGATCATCTGGCCGCTGGTCTATATCGCCTTCCTCGCGCTGATCGCGCAGCACCTGCGCCGCCTGTGGCTGGCCGCGCCCGGGCCGGCTGCGAGCATCGTCGCGCACGGCGAGGCCCCCGGCGCGCGCCTGCTGCTGGTGTTTTTCGCGCTCTCCTACCTGATCTGGCTCAAGCTGTTCGGCATTTACCGCTACATGGTGCCGCTCGAACTGCTCGCGCCGCTGGTGCTGTGGCTGTTGCTGCACCGCGTGTGTAGCTTGCCGGTGGCGCGCGCGATCGGTGCCTGGTGCATCGTGCTCTCGGCCATTGCCGGCCTGCCGCGCGTGGACTGGGGCCATCACTACAATGGCGAGAAAAGTTTCACGGTGCAAGTGCCGGCGTTTGCCGAGCCGGAGCAGAGCATGGTGTTTACCGTCCATGGCGACCCGCCGATGTCGTGGCTGGTGCCGAATTTTCCGAACCGCCTGGCGTTCGCCGCGCTCGGTTCGGGCTTTCCCGAGTCGCCCGCCTTCGCCGAGCGCGTCGCCCGGATGGTGGCCGCGCGCCGCGGTCCCTTGTTCGTGATGCTCAGCGCCGGCGGCTTGCCGCTGGGGCCGCGCAGCGGCGCCGCCGCGCCCGACGCCGACACCGAACAGCGCCAGCGCCGCCTGTACGACGCCGGCCACAAGGTCCTGCAGCGCTACCGGCTCACCTTCAACGAAGCGAGCTGCGTCGTGTACGACGCCCGTTTCGGCGGCGGCGCCAGCGATGCGTATCAACTGTGCCAAGTAGGACATCTGCCATGAGCGCCATTTCCCGCCGCCCGGGCCGGCATGCGGCCAAGATCGTGATCGTGTTGCTGCTGGCGCTGCCGGCGCTGCTGTCGCTCGAGCGCGCCCTGAACAAGCCGGCCGACCCCAACCTGAGCCAACTGCCGCCCAAGCCGCGCACCCTGGCCGACTGGACCGCCGCGCCGCCCAAGCTGACCGCCTGGGTCGACGATCATTTCGGCGGACGCAAGTTGTTCATCCGCCTCGGCACCTTCGTGCGCTTTCACCTGTTCGATGAATTTCCGACGATCCAGATGGCGGCCGGTCAGCACGGGCGCTACTTTCTGGCCGCGCACGGCACCAATGTGGCCCGATACCAGGCCATCACCACGGTGTGCGGCAAGGGCGTGGCCAACGCCACCACCATTCCTTACCTGAACAAACTGTTCGGCGCCTTCCATGCGGCCGGGCTGCAGCCCAAGCTGCTGGTGGTGCCGTCGGCCCCGGCCGTGTATCCGGAAGACGTGCCGGCGGCGCTGGTGGCCGAGTGTTCCAGCGAGTCCACCGCGGTGAGCACCGTGCTGGCCGCGCCGGAACTGGCGCGCGAGGCCTCGGTCAATATGTTTTATCCGCTCAAGGAAATGCGCGAGATCAAGAAAAGCGCGACCCTGTTCCCCAACACCTGGTTTCACTGGACCGGCGCCGGCCTGGACCAGGTGGCGCGCCTGAGCCTGACCCATTTCTGGCAGCGCCCGCTCGACCAGGGGCCGCCGCTGCGCACCCGCGCCAGCGTGGCGCAGTCGGACGTGTCGCACCTGTTCGAGGGCATCACCCTGAAAAGCGAGATTGTCGAGCCCGACATGGACGCCTCCGGCATCAAGGCTTGCTTCGGGCTCGATTGCTTTCCCGAAGTGGCGGCCGCGCGCATCCTGCAAGACGTCAGCCGCTTCGACAATCCCCAGGCGCCGGCGCGCCGCCTCTTGATCATTTCCGACTCCTTCGGCGTGAAGATCGCGCCCTGGTATGCGCGCTACTACCGCCAGGTCGAGCACATGGCCACCAACCGGGTCGACCAGCTCTCGCCGCAACAAATTGCCGAATTGAAAGCCTTCCTCTACCGCGATCGGGCCCAGACCGACATCCTGATCCTGTACCACGACGGCGGCGCCATGTACGACACCTTGCGCCTGGGGACCGACAGCATGCTGCCGGCGGCACTGCCGAAGCAGGCCTGACATCAAGCTTGCCGGCGCGTGATTCTTGTGATTACTATTTGGCAACTTTTGATTTTTTACAACAAGGCGATGCTATAATCGCGCGCTTATCCGGCGCCGCCATCGCCGCCGTTTTTATCTGACGAGACATCTCATGGTTTTCAGTTCGGCCGTCTTCCTGTTCTATTTCTTCCCCTGCTTCCTGCTGCTGTATTACGTTTTGCCGTGGAAAAATGCCGTCCTGCTGATCGGCAGCCTGGTGTTCTACGCCTGGGGCGAGCCGCGCTTCGTGCCGCTGCTGATGCTCTCGGCCTTCCTCAACTACAGCTTCGGCTACCTGATCGCGCGCGCCGGCGGCCAGCGCAAGGTCTTGCTGGGCCTGGGGATCGGGCTGAACCTGGCGATGCTGGGCTATTACAAATACCTGGGCTTTTTCGCCGGCATCCTGAACGCCGTCGGCCTGCGCGAAGGCGCGTTGCCGGCCATCGTGCTGCCGCTGGGGATATCGTTTTTCGTGTTCCAGGGCATTTCCTACCTGATCGACGTGTACCGCCGCGACATTAGCGCGCAAAGCAGCTTCCTGCGCTTTGCCATGTACAAGGCCATGTTCCCGCAACTGATCGCCGGCCCGATCGTGCGCTACCGCCAGATCGCCGGCGAAGTCGACCAGCGTTCGCTCACGAACGAACGGATCTGGATGGGATTTCGCCTGTTCGTGCTGGGCATGGCGCAAAAAGTGCTGATCGCCAATTACGTCGCCTTGCCGGCCGACCGCATCTTCGCCGTCGACCCGTCCAGGCTCGACGCGCCCGGCGCCTGGGTCGGCATCGCCTGCTACACGATCCAGATCCTGTTCGACTTCGCCGGTTACTCGAACATGGCGATCGGCATCGGCCACATGCTCGGCTTTAGCTATCCACCCAACTTCAACCGCCCGTATGCGGCCACCTCGATCACCGATTTCTGGCGCCGCTGGCACATCAGCCTGTCGAGCTGGTTCCGCGATTACCTGTACATTCCGCTGGGCGGCAACCGCGCTTCGCCAGTGCGCACTTACTTCAACCTGGCGCTGGTGTTCTTCCTGTGCGGCCTGTGGCACGGTGCGGCCTGGACCTTTGTCATCTGGGGCCTGTGGCACGGCGCCCTGCTGGTGCTCGAACGCCTGGGCGGCGCGGCCCTGCTGGCGCGCCTGCCCGGTGTGGTGGGACAAGCCTGGACCATGCTGTGCGTGATGGTCGGCTGGGTGTTCTTCCGCGCCGACAACGTGCCGTACGCGCTCAAGTACCTCGGCAGCATGTCCGGCGCCTACGATGGCGTGGCCGCGCTGCACCCGTGGCAGCACGACCTCACCCGCACCGCGGCGTGCGCGCTGGCGATCGGCATCGTGCTCGCTTGCTGGCGCCTGCGGCCGAAGGCGGGCGAAAAGGATGAAGCGAAGGCGGTGCCGGCCATCGTGGCGCCGCGCAGCGGCGTGCTGGTCAACGGCATCAGCGTGCTGGCCACCACCGCGCTGGCGCTGCTGTGCATCGCCAGCCTGGCGGCGGGCACCTACAATCCCTTCATCTATTTCAGGTTCTGACATGCGGCCGACCGTGTTTGCGCGCATCGGCCGGCACAGCGCCAAGGCCATCATCATTGGCTTGCTGGCGGTGCCGGCCTGCCTGTCGCTGCAGGCCCTGAGCCTGCCGGACGACCCCAACCTGGCGCCGCTGCCGCCGCGTCCGCACAGCTTCGGGGAACTGGTGGAACTGCCGCCCAAGGTGACGGCGTGGGTGAGCGATCACTTCGGTTTTCGCGCCAACTTCATCATGGCCGACAACATCGTGCGCTTCAAGCTGTTTCACGAGTTTCCCACGGTGCAGGTGGCGTACGGCCAGCACGGGCGCTATTTCATGGCGGCGCACGCCAAGAACGCCGGTCCCTACCAGGCCATGACGGCGGTGTGCGGCAAGGGCAAGGCCACCGACGCCACCATTCCCTACCTGAACAAGCTGTTTAGCACCTTCCACGCGGCCGGACTGGACCCCAAACTGCTGGTGGTGGCCTCGTCCCCGGCAGTGTATCCGCAGGATGTGCCGCGCAGCCTGGTGGCCGAATGCAGCAGCAGCGACACGGCGGCCGCGCGGGTGCTGGCCGCGCCCGAGCTGCTGCCCGAAGCACGCCGCTCGATCTTGTATCCGCTCAAGGAAATGCGCGAGATCGCCAAGAATGCGACCCTGTTTCCCAAGACCTGGTTCCACTGGGCCGGCGATGGCCTGGACCAGGTCGCGCGCCTGTCCCTGACCGCGTTCTGGCAGACCCCGCTGGACCAGCCGCCGCTCAAGGTGTACAAGCACATCGGCGACTCGGACCTCGGGCACATGATCATCGGCATCAAGCTCACGAGCGAACTGATCGAGCCGAACTTTGAAGCTTCCGGCATCAAGGCCTGTTTCGGCCCGGACTGCTATCCCGAGATCGAGGGCGTCGGCCGCGTGCTGGGCGACATCAGCCGCTTCCACAACCCGAACGCGCCCAAGCGCCGCCTGTTGATCCTGTCGGATTCGTTCGGGCAGAAGGCTTCGCAGTGGTACGCCCGCTATTATGGCGAGGTCGAGCATTTTTGCACCAGCCATACCGCCAAGCTGACGCCGCAACAGGTCGAAGCGATGAAGGCGTATATCTACCGCAACCGGGCCGACACCGACATCCTGCTCCTGTATCACGACGGTGGCGCCATGTATGACGTACTGCGCCTCGGGACCGAGCCGATCCTGCCGGGCGCGCCGGCGCCCAAGGCCTGACCCCCGGTCCGCCCGGGTCAATTTTTAGCACCACCCCGCCGCCGCGGTTTTCTTCTGACGAGACACCCATGGTTTTCAGTTCAGCCGTTTTCCTGTTCTACTTCTTCCCCTGCTTCCTGCTGCTGTATTACCTGCTGCCGTGGAAAAACGCCGTCCTGCTGATCGGCAGCCTGGTGTTTTACGCCTGGGGCGAGCCGCGCTTCGTGCCGCTGCTGATGCTGTCGGCCTTCCTCAACTACAGCTTCGGCTGGCTGATCGCGCGCGCCGGCGGCCAGCGCAAGGCCTTGCTGGGCCTGGGGATCGGGCTGAACCTGGCGATGCTGGGCTATTACAAATACCTGGGCTTTTTCGCCGGCATCCTGAACGCCATCGGCCTGCGCGAAGGCGCGTTGCCGGCCATCGTGCTGCCGCTGGGGATTTCGTTTTTCGTGTTCCAGGGCATTTCCTACCTGATCGACGTGTACCGCCGCGACATCGCCGCGCAAAGCAGCTTCCTGCGCTTCGCCATGTACAAGGCCATGTTCCCGCAACTGATCGCCGGCCCGATCGTGCGCTACCGCCAGATCGCCCACGAAGTCGACCAGCGCAGCATCAGCAACGCGCGCCTGTGGATGGGGTTTCGCCTGTTCGTGCTGGGCCTGGCGCAAAAGGTGCTGATCGCCAATTCCGTGGGACAGGCCGCCGACCACGTCTTCGCCATCGATCCCGCCCAGCTCGACGCGCCGGCGGCCTGGATCGGCATCGCCTGCTATGCAATCCAGATCCTGTTCGACTTTGCCGGTTACTCCAGCATGGCGATCGGGATCGGCCACATGCTCGGCTTTAGCTATCCGCCCAACTTCAAGCGCCCGTACTCGGCCACCTCGATCACCGATTTCTGGCGCCGCTGGCACATCAGCCTGTCGAGCTGGTTCCGCGATTACCTGTACATTCCGCTGGGTGGCAACCGCGCTTCGCCCTTGCGCACCTACTTCAACCTGGCGCTGGTGTTCTTCCTGTGCGGCCTGTGGCATGGCGCGGCCTGGACCTTCGTGATCTGGGGCCTGTGGCACGGCGCCCTGCTGGTATTGGAGCGCCTGGGCGGCGCGGCCCTGCTGGCGCGCCTGCCCGCCATCGTCGGCCAGGCCTGGACCCTGCTGTGCGTGATGATCGGCTGGGTGTTTTTCCGCGCCAACGATGTGCCGCATGCGCTCAATTACCTGGGCAGCATGTTCGGCGCCCATGTCGAGCAGGTCCATGCGCATTCGTGGCGCATGGATGTCGGCACCAGCGCGCTGCTGGCGCTGGTGGTGGGCACCTTGCTGGCCTGCTGGCGCTGGCGCGCTGCGCAGCCGGCGTCGCCCGGGGCGGCGAGCGCGGCCCCGGGCGCGCGCCTGCCGGCCGTGCTGGTGCATGGCGGCCATGCGCTGCTGACCGCGGCGCTGGCGCTGCTGTGCATCGCCAGCCTGGCGGCCGGCACCTACAATCCCTTCATCTATTTCAGGTTCTGACATGCGCAACCCTGTTCTCGCAATGCTTGGCCGAAATGCCGGCAAGTTCGCCGTGGTGGCCCTGCTGTCGGTCCCGGCCGTGATGTCGGTCTACACCGCGCGCACCAGGCCGCCCGACCCCAACCTGGCGCAGCTGCCGGCGCGCCCCGCGACCACTGCCCAATTGCTGGAAGCGCCGCCCAAGCTCGACGCCTGGATCAACGACCATTTCGGTTACCGGGTCGAGCTGCTCAAGTTGAACAACCGCATGCGCTTCAAGCTGTTCCGCGAATTTCCGACGGTGCAGATGGCGGCCGGGCGCCACGGGCGCTACTTCCTGGCGGCCCACGGCACCAACATGCCGCCGTTCCAGGCGGTGATGGCGGCCTGCGGCGGCACGCCCGCGCGCGCCTCGACCATCCCGCACCTGAACCGCATGTTCAGCGCCTTCCACCAGGCCGGCCTGGCGCCCAAGCTGATGGTGGTGCCCTCGGCGCCGGTGGTGTATCCGGAAGACGTGCCGCGCTTCCTGGAGCGCGCCTGCGCCAGCCCCGACACGGCGACCGCCGGCGTGCTGGCCTCGCCGCAACTGGAGCAGCCGGCCAGGGAGAACATGTATTATCCGGTGCGCGAAATGCGCGAGATCAAGAAGAGCGCGCTGCTGTTCCCGAAAACCTGGTTCCACTGGACCGGCGACGGCCTGGACCAGGTGGCGCGCGCCAGCCTGACCCATTTCTGGCAGCGTCCGCTCGACCAGGCGCCGGTCCTGGCGACCAAAAAATACATGCATCACTCGGACGTGTCGCACCTGTTCGATGGCGTACTGCTGGAAAGCGAGATCATCGAACCCGACCTGGAAGCGTCGCAGGTCAAGGGTTGCTGGGGCGGCGATTGCTATCCCGAAATCGCGGAGGTGGCGGGAAAGTTGCGCGACATCAGCCGCTTCAGCAATCCCAGGGCGCCGGCGCGGCGCCTGCTGATCATCTCGGACTCGTTCGGCTCGAAGGTGTCGGCCTGGTATGCGCGCTATTACGGCACGGTGGAGCAGTTCGCCACCAATAACGCCGACCAGCTCACGCCCGAACAGATCCTGACCTTCACGAACTATCTGTACCGCGACCCCGGCAATACCGACATCCTGATCCTGTACCACGACGCCGGCGCCATGTTCGACGTGCTGCGCTTTGGCACCGAGCGGCTGTTGCCGGCGCCCAAGGCTTAGTGTTTGTCCGCTAGCTTGCTTGGCTTGCTGCTTGATCCGGTCAGCGCAATGCGTTGTTTGTTCTATCCCTTGTCGCCCGCGCTCCACAGCAGATCGCCGCCGCGCCCGTCGAGCACCGCCAGCAGCTGGCCGGCATTGTCGCGCCAGGTGATCCACGGCATGCCGGCCGAATCGGGCTCGGTGCCGGCGCTGCGCTGGGCCAGCCAGGCGCGCAGCGCCTGCGCCAGCTCGGTCCCGTGCATGCCGCTGAAGTAAGCCGCGTGCGTGCCGGCCACCTCGCGAAACACCGGCAGGTCGCGCGCCAGCAGCGGCAAGCCGTAACGCGCCGCTTCGATCAGCGGCAGGCCGAAGCCTTCCCCTTCGCTCGGCACCAGCAGGCAGGAACTGGACTGGTACAGCGCCTGCAACTGGGCGTCGCCGATCCCTTGCAGCCATTCCAGGCGCTTGCCCAGTTCCGCGTGGCCGCGCAGGCGTTCGACGATGCGCGGAATGGTGCGCCGCGCCGCTTGCGGCAGCGGGGTCCAGCCTTCCGCGCCGACGATCACCAGGCGCGCGTCGATCCCTTCGCGCCACAGCACCTCGAAGGCGTCGAGCGCCTGCAGGTGGCCCTTGCGCGGCTCGATCGTGCCGACCATCAGGAACGTGGCCGGGCCGTCGCGGCGCGCGCTGGCGGGGGCGGCGGGCGCCACCTGCGCGCCGATATCGGCCCCGTGGTGCAGCACCGCCAGCTTGAGCGGGCCGCGCAGCTCCAGGGGCGCGCTCACCTGCGCCAGCCAGTCCTGCAGTTCGCTCCTGACCGCGCCTGAAATGCACAGCAGGCGGTCGGCGTTGGCCGCCACGCACGCCAGCCAGGCGCCATGGCTGGCGTGCGCGCCCTCCGGGAAGAATTCGGGACGCAGCACCGGCAGCAGGTCGTGGATCAAGAAGGTGACGTCGACCCCGCGCGCGCGCCAGGCCGCGAACAGGCCTTCGCGCGCCGCCGCCAGCACCGCGTCGGGCGCATAGTCGGCGCAGTAAAAACGGTCGCCCGCGTTCACTTCCACCGCTTCATCGGACGGCAGCGGCGAATCGATGCCGTACAGGCCGCGCGCATACTCGCGCGCATAGCGGTATTCGGTGCGGCCATTGTGCTCGGCCAGGTAGACCGGTTCGATGCGCAGGCCCGGTTCGAGGCGCGCCAGCAGTTCGGTCAACTGCATGCGCACCACCCGTTCGATGCCGGTGTTGAGGCCGTGGCGCGCGGTCGAGGTGACGTCGACCAGCAACTGGCGCGGCGCCAGCGCCTCGGGCGCGGCGGCGATGCATTGGGCGCTCATGCGCACCAGCGCGTCGTCATTGTGCAGCGCCGGCTGGGCCGCCAGCGCGCCCATCAGGGCCGCGCGCGAGCCAGGCGCGCCGGCATAGGCTTCTTCGATGGCCTGCGCGTACAGGGCGGCGCAATGGGCCGGGCTATGCACCGTGTGCAGCAGCGCGCGCGCGCGTTCGCCCAGCGCGGCGCGGCGCGCCGGGTCGGCATGCAAGCCTTCCAGCGCAGCGCGCAACTGGTCCTGGGTGAACAGGTCGGGCAGGCCCCACACCGTGTCGGGCGGCAGTTCGGCCATCGAGCCGTTGGCGTTGACGATGGTCGGCAAACCGTAATTGAGGCAGTCGAGCACCGCGGCCGAGGTTTCGCCGCGCGACAGGCAGCGCAGCTGCACGCCGACATCGGCCGCTTGCAGGTACTGCTGGTAGACCGCTTCGTCGGTCCATCCGGCCACGCGCATGCGCTTGCCGCCGGCCGACAAGGTGGCGGCCACGCGCTTGCCATAGTCGCCGCCGTCGTTGGCGCCGACCAGCACCAGTTCGCAGCGCGGGTCGCGCTGCAGCGCGGAATCGATCCAGGCGTCCAGCAATTCCTGGGTATGCTTGGTGTTGGCGACAAAGCCGAAACTGCACACCAAAAACACCTCGTCGCCGATGCCGAGCGCGCGCCGGGCGCTGGCCTTGTCGCCCGGCGCGGGCAGGGCGCGCGGCAGCGGCACCACGCTCCAGTCGCCCGCCGCCAGCGGTCCGTACCAGTGGCGCGCCAGGCTGCGCGCGTGTTCGGAATGGACCACCACGCGGCGCGCCTGCTGCAGCACGGTCAGGTTGCACGGATACAGGCTGCGCGTTTCCAGCGCGCGTTCGACCTTCAGGCCGGCCAGCAGCGCGGCCATGCCGTGCGAGTGGAACAGGGCGTCGGTCCAGGCGTTGGGAATGCCGCCGGCCAGCTGCTCGTAGGCCAGCACACTGCTGATGAAGAAGTCGTGCAGCACCACCACGCCCGGATGGCGCGCCAGCATGCCGAACATGTGGCTGTGGAAGGGGCTGTTGCCGAACTGGTAGACGATGCGTTCGAACTGGCCGGCGTTCTGCTCGAACCAGGCCAGGTCGCGCCGGGGCAGGTCGGCCAGGGCCGGCGGCAGCGCGACTTTATCCTGATGCACGATCAGGTCGATCTCGTAGTGTTCCAGCATGGCTGGCAGCACTTGCGCGGCGTAGTCGGCGATGCCGGTGCGCTCGGGCGGCAGCGGCGACACGAAGGCCAGGCGCGGGCGCCGTGCCGATGCACTGGCGGATACTTCCGGCTGCGCCGCGCCAAAGCGCCGCTCGATCGCGCGCAGGGCCTTGCGCGCGCTCTCGTCCCACGAAAAGCGCTTGGCCTGGGCGCGCCCGTGCGCGCGCAGGCGTTCGCGCATGGCCGGGTCTTGCAGCACCTGGCCGATTTTTTCGGCGATCGATTGCGGGCGGTCGGCGTCGAACAGCGCTTCCTCGCAGCCCACCACTTCGGGAATGCTGGTGTTGTTGGCGCCGATGACGATCGCGCCGCAGGCCATCGCTTCGAGCGCCGGCAGGCCGAAGCCTTCGTGGCGCGACGGGAAGATGAACAGGTCGGTGATCTGGTACAGGGCAATCAGGTCGGCGTCGCTGACGTAGCCGGTCAGGATCAGGTGATCCTTTTCCATGCCGCGCTTGGCCGCGTGGGCCAGCAGGTCGGCGCGGTCGCGCTCACCGAGTTTGCTGGCGATGAGCAGCTGGTGGCTGTCGCGCAGGGCCGGCGGCAGCAGGCAGTAGGCAGTGATCAGGCCATCGATATTCTTGCGCGCGTCAAAGCCGCCCGGCGCGTACATCAGTAAACCGCGCTTGATGCCGAAGCGTGCGCGCAACTCGGCCACCTGCTTGGGCGTTTGCGCGGCGTCGGCGCAGAAGGTGTCGTCCACGGCGGTGGAGATGGCGTGTACCGACTCGGGCGCGAGCGCCAGCGCGTCGATCGCTTCCTGGCGCGAGTAGTCGGAAATGGCCAGCAGCAGGCCGGCGCTGCGCAGCGAGGCGATCTTGCGCTCGTAGTAGGCGCGCTGGATGGCGCTGCCGAGGTACGCCTCGGGATTCAAGAACGGAATCAGGTCGTACAGCACCACCGCCGTGCGTTCGGCGCCGGTGAAGGCGCCGACCGACACCACGGCGTCGTCGACGAAGCCTTCGAACAAACTGGTGACCAGCACCGCGTCCGGGCGCAACTGGGCGATGTAGTGCTCGCGCGTCAGTTCGGCGGCGCGCGCGCGGCCGCTGTTGCCCGCATCGATTTCGGCCACCGGGCCGGCGATGTCGAACACGCGGATCCGTTCGGGCGGCACCAGGCCGGCGAAGCTGCGCCGCAGGTCGATGATCGAGGCGCCCAGGGCGCCGTTGAGTACCAGCCAGATCTCGTGTTCGCCGGCGTTGCGCGCCACGCCCAGCGCCAGGGCCAGCGAATAGCGGCCGATGCCGCGAAAACGGCTTTCCGACTGGGCGCCCTGGAGGTCGATCACAATGCGCATCAGTTCTTCCTTGAGTCGATAGCTTGTTTGAGTTCTTGGTAGATGCGCTGCGCGCGCGGCGTCAGGTCCAGCACGCTGGTGCTGGGCGGGAACGGCGCCGGGGGCGGCGGCGGCGGGTTGTTGCCGCGCCTGAGCACCCCGTACAGGCGCGCGTGCAGGCCGGGGAAGCGGCGCAGCACGGCCAGTGCGGTGCGCTTGGCGCGCGGACGGCGCAGCAGGGCGCGCATCAGCGCCAGCAGCGGCGGCGTGACGCGGCGCTTGATGCCGGGCCCGATGCGGCCCTCGCGCACGGCGTTGCGCAGGCGGCGCGCGTAGCCGGTGACGATCCGCAGCGGCGCGGTGACGCGCCACGAGGTGCTGTCTTGCAGTTCCTCGACGCGGCGCTGGTGCTGCGCGGCGCGCTCTTCGGCCGCGCCGACGCGCTGGGCCAGCGCATCGAATTTTTCCTGGACCGCCGCCTGGGTTTGCTCGGCCAGCTGCGCGTGCTCCAGCAACCGGGCTTGCAGCTGCGGCACGCTGTGCAGCGTGGGCGCGGCCTCGTCGTGGCGGCGGCGGTTGTCTTCGACGCCGTCGGCGATGCGCGCCAGGCCCTTGTGCAGGATGTCGAGCGCTTCGATGTCGGCCTGCTCGCGCCGCCCGACCCGGTCGCCCAGGCTGCCGAGCGCCTGGTGCAGTTCGGCGCGGCGCACGCTGTCCTGGTGTTCGAAGCGCAGCGCCAGGTCGGCCAGGGAAATACCGTAACTGGCCGCGAACGGCGCGGCGAAGGGCGCCAGCATGTCGTCCGGCGCATTGCTCTGGCCGACCACCGCGTAATCGGGGCTGACCCCGTCGAGTACATCGATCAGGCCGATCGGATTACCCTCGTGCAGCTGCGCCGCTTCCTGCAGGCGCAGCACCTTCTGGCGTGCAAAGCCGGCAAAGCCCACCACGAACTCGAGCAGGGGCGGCGGAATCGGACGCAGGTGCGAGGGGTCCATGTAGAAGCTGGACGCGCCCACCACCAGGTTTTCGGGATTCGGCGTTTCCATCACCAACAGGCCGCCCGGCAGCAGCACCCGGCGCGCTTCGCGGATCAGGTCCTGTACCATCCCGAACGGGATGTGCTCGACCAGGTGGAAGGCCGAGACCAGGGCCACGCTGGCGCCAGGCGTGGCGCGCAGCGCGGACAGGGCGTCGGTCAGTTCGACGTGCAGGCCGCGTTCGCGGCAGGCCGCCAGCATGCCGTCGTCCAGGTCCACGCCGAACGGCTTGAAGCCTTGCTCGCCCAGCAGTTCGAGCCATTCGCCGCGTCCGCAACCGAGATCGAGCACCGTGGCGCCCGGGTACAGCGCCGCCAGCGGGGCATAAAATGGTGCATATGCCGTCAGGCGCGAGGTGATCAGTTCGCGCGAACCGCGGTAGCGGTCTTCGAATGCGCGGTAAAAATTGTCGCTCATCGCAGGATCTCCACGCGCGGCTCGAGCCAGTTGGTGCCGACAAAGTATGTGCGGTTCATGTTCATGACGATGAACAGGAAGGCCAGGTCGCGCCATTCGTAGTTGCCGCCCAAATGGGTTTCGTCGCTGGTCAGGGCGGTGGTGAGCGAATAACTGCCTTCGCCCAGGTTGAACGGGAAGGCAAAACGGAAGGTAATCTCTTCGCCGGCGGCCACGTCGTGCAGGACCATGTCCATGTGGTGGGTATTCGTGCCGTACATCTGCTGGCCGAGGCGGTCCTTGATCATGTAGCCGAGCACCAGGCGCGCGACCGGCCGATGCACTTTGACCTCGATGCTCAGGGTCACGGCGGCGCCGACGTTGACCGTCTCGAGCGCGCGCCCGGCCTCGTCTTCCAGGGTGATGCGGGTCACGCTCGCTTCGCCGGTGCCGGAGCTGGTCTGGGTGCGGCCGGCCTCGGTGACGACCTGCTCGACCCCGGCGCCGTCGCGCGCGGCGATCAGGGCATTGTAGTAGTCCATCACCTGTTCCGGGCTGCCCTGGGACGCCAGGCGGCCGCCGTCGAGCAGCAGGGCGCGTTCGCAGATCGACTGGATCGCGGCGCGGTCGTGGCTGACGATGAGCAAGGTGGTGCCGAGCTTCTGGAACTGGCGGATGCGCTCGAAACTCTTGTGCTGGAACCAGGCGTCGCCGACCGACAGCGCTTCGTCCACGATCAGCACGTCGGGCCGCTTGACGGTGGCCACGCTGAAGGCCAGGCGCATCTGCATGCCCGAGGAATACACGCGCACCGGCTGGTCGATGTATTCGCCGATGTCGGCAAACGCTTCGATCTCGGGCATCAGGGCGCTGATTTCATCGACCGTCAGGCCGATCAGCTGGCCGGCCATGAAACAGTTCTGGCGTCCGCTGAAATCGGGATGGAAACCCATGCCCAGTTCGAGCAGGGCCGCCACCCGGCCGGTGATCTGGACGCTGCCGGTGGTCGGGGTGGTGGTGCCGGTGATCAGTTTGAGCAAGGTGCTCTTGCCGGCCCCGTTGATGCCGATGATGCCGACCGCTTCGCCCGGCGCGAGCTGGAAGCTGACATCCTGGATCACCCATTTGAGGCGGTGGCGCTGGCCGAGGAAGGGCAAGACCCATTCCACCAGCCGGCCCCAGCGGTTACCGTATTGTTTGTAGGCCTTGCCCAGTTGATTGACGCGTATGGTACCCATCAGAGTTCATCCACCATTTCGCCGGAGCGCTTGCGGAACAGTAAAAGACCCATCAGGCAGCACAGCACGGTGAGCACCAGGATCGGCAGCATGCTGGCCCAGTCCGGCGCGCGGCCATGCACCAGGATGGTCTGGTAGGCGCCGATCACGGCGGCCATGGGATTGAACACGAGCAGTTCGCGAATGGCTTTTGGGAGCGCCGTGACCGGGTACACGATGGGGGTGAACCAGAACCAGAATTGCAGCAGGATGCCGAAGAACTGGCCGACGTCGCGGAAAAACACATTCAACACGCCGAGCACCATGCCCAGGCCGATCGAAAACAGGATCTGCAGCGCCAGCACCGGGAACAGCAGCAGGTAGACCGCGCCGGGAAAGGTGCCGGACCAGACCAGGAAGGCGGTAAACAGGCCGAAGATGATGGCGAAGTTGACGCAGGCGTTGAGCACCACGATGATCGGCAGGCATATGCGCGGAAACTGCAGCTTCTTGATCAGGTTGGCGTTTTCGATGAACACCGTCTGCGCGCGCGTGGTGATTTCGGCGAACAGGCCCCAGGTCAGCGCCCCGGCGCACAGGTAGATGCTGTAGGCGAAGGTCGAATTGACGCCCTGCAGGCGGCTGCCCATGACTTCGGAAAAGATCACGGTGTAGACGGTGATCATGGCCAGCGGATTGAGGATGGTCCAGAGCGCGCCGAACAGGGAATTGCGGTACTTGGACTGGAATTCGCGCTTGACGCTGCCGAGCACGAAGCCGCGGTAGCGCCAGACGCCGCGGAACATCGACAGCGAGATCATGCGCGCGGGGCGCGGCGCGCGTGCAATCTGGTGGGAAGCGCAGGCGCACAGGCGGCGAACGGCAAGGTCATGGTGTGGGTCGTTTTGTTTAGCATATGGGAAATAACAGGTCGCGCCGCCGCCAGCCGGCAGGCCGGCGCCGCAACCGGTCGCGCCGCTCCGCGCCTGGTCTTGCCGGGGCTGCGGGGCGGAAGATTATAGCATGCGGCTTTTCGGCCACAACGGCGTAAAAGGCGCTGCGCGGGACGGCATGGCGCCGTCGCCGCGCCGGGGCCGGACGCATTGCGCGCCAGCCCTCCCGCCTGTTTCCGACAGTCTGCTACACGATAAAGTCCCACTGCAGCGGCGCCACCATATTGGCCGCGATTTCCGGCGAATGCAGGAATTCGTCGGCCACATGCTCCAGGCTTACCCCTTGCTCCATGGCCGCGCGCCAGAACGCGAGCCCGGCCGCATCGCTCTGGCGGCCGAAGATGTTCTGGTAGAGCAGCTCGAGGTCATGCCCGATGAAGCCGGTGAAGGGCGCCTTGTTGAGCAACTGCGCCTCGGGCGAACTGATGATCTCGAGCGCAATGTGGCCCAGGCTTACGCCGCTCTTCTCGGCCTGGGCCCAGAACTCGAAACCCTGGTAGTCGGCCTGGCGTCCCAGCACGTTTTTGTACAGCCCCGCCAGTGCGCTCTGTTCGGCGCGGTGTTCGAGCGCGATGGTGGTGTCGGCAAACACCAGGCTTTCCAGGTTGATCGCCAGGGCCGTGTGTTGCGGCTGGTCCTTGGGCGTGATGGCCACGTACGATTCGTGGCGCGCGATGGTGTAGTCGGCACTGTTGCCGATGAAAAACCCGATGTCCGCATCGAGTCCGCCATGCAGGATGGTGGGCAAGGGCGTGGCCGCCGGCTCGGCCGCCGCCGCCCGGGTGGCGCTGCCCGCCGCCCAGTTCAGGCGCAGGCTGTCGCTGCCGCCGCCGGAAAACACGTAGGCGGTATCGGCCGAGGTGCTAAATGTCTGGCTGGCGGCGTCGCCGGTCAGGATCTGGCCCTCGGTATTGCCGCTGACATTGGCGGCACCGACGATGGCGGCGAAGTTGACCGCGTTCAAGACGATCTGGCTGCCGGCCGCCAGCTTGGTGGCGTCCACTACCAGCGCCGTCGCCTGGGTCGCGCTGCTGGTGCCGGTCAGGGTCAGGGCGCCACTCGCGCTGTTGGCCCCGCCGACCGCGACGATGGTCTCGACCAGCAAGGGCAGGCTGGCGCCCA
The DNA here is from genome assembly GCF_011682185.1 of Massilia genomosp. 1. Classification (NCBI taxonomy): domain Bacteria; kingdom Pseudomonadati; phylum Pseudomonadota; class Betaproteobacteria; order Burkholderiales; family Oxalobacteraceae; genus Massilia; species Massilia genomosp. 1. The sequence continues at coordinate 137,014 of NZ_WHJF01000001.1, read as the reverse complement.
GCTTGCTCAGGAAGACCACGCCGTTGCCGGTCAGGTGAGACTGGTCGGCGGCCGGATGGCCCGGCGTGGACGCCAGGATGGCCTGGATCAGGTGCTCGGTCGAATTGCCGGCAGCCTGGCTCGGGCCGCCGCTGGCAGTCAGGCCGACGCCCGGTGCCAGCTGGGCCAGCAGCAGGTTGCCGCCGCTGCTGGTGGCCAGCGCGATGTCGGCCGTGCTGGCGCCGCCATTCGATTCGGCGCGCTCGCTCGTGATCACGGGAATGACGGTCTGGGTACCGCTGGCGCCTCCCGGCAGGGTCACTGCAACGGTCGAGACCGGCACGCCGTCGACCGTCGCCACTACCGGGACCGGGACCGGCGTCGGTGTGGGTGTGGGTGTGGGCGGCACTGGAATGTCGGGCGGCGGCGGCAGCGGCGCCGCCTCGATCAGCAGGCCCAGGACGGCACTGGCCGGCGACAGGTTGCCTGCGGCATCGCTCTGTTTCAAGGTGAGCGCATGGTAGCCGGGCGAGAGCGGCAGGGTGGTCATGCTCCACTGGCCGCCGCCATCGGCAAGTGCGGTTCCCAGCACCGTCACGCCATCGCCGTCGTACAAGGTCACGCTGGCGTTCGGCGCGGCGCTGCCAGTCAGTACTGGCGTGCCGACGTAGGTGATCTGGTCGCCGGCGACCCCGCTGTCGCTGCCGGGCGTCAGCACTGGCGCGGCCGGCGCAGCCGGCGCTTGGGTGTCGATCATCAAGCTCAGCGCGGCGCTGGCATTCGATATATTGCCGGCCGCATCGGTCTGTTTGGCGGTGAGCGTATGGCTGCCTTCGCCCAGCAGGCTGGTGACGATGCTCCAGACCCCATTCGCATTGGCAATGGCGGTGCCGAGCACGGTGCTGCCGTCGGTGTCGAACAGTTGCACGCTTGCAAATGCTTCCGCGCTGCCGCTGACTGTCGGGGTGGCGAAGCGGGTCAGGTTGTCGCCCACGGCGCCGCTGTCGCTGGGCACTGCCAGCAGCGGCGCACCCGGCGCGGCGGCGCCGCTGTCGATCACGAGCGCCAGCGTGCCGCTGGCGCTCGACACGTTGCCGGCCAGATCGGTTTGCCTGGCGCTCACCGTGTGCGGGCCGGCGGCCAGCGTGCTGCTGGTGATGCTCCAGTCGCCCTTGCCGTCGGCCACGGTGGTGCCGATCAGGGTGATGCCGTCGCTGTCGTACAGCCTGACCGCAGCGCCCGGTTCGGCCTTGCCCTCGAATACGGGGGTGGCGTTGCTGGTGATGGCGTCGGTGTCCGAGATCCCGGTGTCGGTGGCGCTGGTCATGGCCGGGACCGTGGGCGCCAGCGCGGTATGGTCGAGCACATACGTTTCGCCGCCGTTGTAGCCACCGCCGATGGGCACATTGCCGGCATTCTGGATGCCGGTGCCGCTGGCATTGAGGACGAGGCGCACGCTGCCATCGCCGCCGAGGCCGTCCACCGTCACGGTGTAGCTGGCGCCGCTGCCGGTGACCGAGGCGATGCCCGCCGCAGCCGTGCCGTTGGTGACCACGGTGAAGTCGCTGGCGTCGACCCCGGTCACGCTCTGGCTGAAGGTGACTGCGTAGCTGAGCGAGGTGGTGGCCGCCGGTACCTCGACGGCGGCACCGCCGGCGCGCACGATGGAAGTGACGCTGGGGGTATTCGTGACGTTGATGGTGAAGATCTGGAAGGCGTCGTTGCCGGCGGCATCGGTCGCCTTCAGGTAAATGTGATACGCGCCCATGGGCAGGTTCTGGCTCGCCACCAGGCCCGTCCCGGAAATGCTGAACTTGCCGTTGTCGGCGTCGATGGTGCCGTTGCCGACCGCAAAGCCGTACTGTACGCTGGTGATGTCGGTGGACGACAGCGTGGCCACCGTGCTGCCGTTGGTGGCGGCGCTGGCGTCGACCGAGGTGGTGCTCAGCGCCATGCCGACCGGACCGATGGTATCGAGGAGGTAGGCGAAGCCGCTGGAAGCCGGCGAAACGTTGCCGGCGACGTCGGTCTGTTTGGCGGTAAGCGTGTGCGATCCGGTCAGCAGGTTGCTGCTGGTGATGCTCCAGGCGCCGGCGCCGTTGGCTGTGGTCGTGCCCAGCACGGTGCTGCCGTCGCTGTCGTACAGGCGCACGCTGGCGTTGGCCTCGGCCGTGCCGGTGATGACCGGGGTGCCGGCATTGGTGATGCCGTCGCCCAGGGTGCCGCTGTCGCTGCCGGCCTGCAGCGCCAGTTGCGCCGGTGCATTGACGCTGCTGTCGATGGTCAGGGTCAGGCCGGCGCTCAGCGCCGAGGTCTGGCTGGCGCCGTTGGTCTGGGTCACTTTCAGGGTGTGGCTGCCGTCGCCCAGCAGGCTGCTGGTGAGGCTCCAGTCGCCGCTGCCGTCGGCCGTCGTGGTGGCCAGCAGGGTGGTGCCGTCGGTGTCGTACAGCTTGACCGTGGCGTTGGCCAGGGCGGTGCCGTTCAGGGTGGGGGTGCCGATATTGGTGATGCTGTCGCCCAAGGTGCCACTGTCGCTGCCACTGTCCAAGGTCGGCAAGGGCGGCGCGGCCGGACCGGGACGTCCGCCGACGACGGTGGTGCTGCTGTAGAAGGTGGCGCTGTCGGTGCCGTCCAGGCCTTGCACGGCGCTGACGTCGTTGTTGGCGCTCGGGTCTTCATAGGAAAAAGCGATGACGTCGCCGGCGGTCAATGCACTGGCGCTGAAGCTGATGTTGACGGTCTTGCTCAGGCTGTCGACCGTGAGCGCCAACAGCGTGACGCCGGTCCCGTTGATATCGACACTGAAGGCATTGAGCGGTGGCGGATGGGCGGCGTCGAGGGCGATATCGAAATACAGGGTAAAGAAATTTTCGCTGATATACCCTGTTGCGCTGGAATAGGCTGGTTGAGGCATGGAACGGTCTCCTTGCTTGTGAGTAAGGCCGGCCCGCGTATCTGCATCCTTCTCTGGCGGGTATCAGATGGAACTGATCTTACACCCGACAAATTCGTTGTTTCGTCGCACAATTGAACCTTTTGCACGGACGATGCATTCTCACCACAGCGGCAAGCGCCTTGCCGGCGCGGCGCGTCAGAACTGGAAATAGATAAAGGGGTTAAAACCGCCTTCGACCACCGCCAGGCACGACAGCACGTACAGCACGCAGGCGCAGGCGCCCGTCACGAGCGGCTGGCGCAGGCTGCGGCGGCGCAGGCGGTGGAACGGTTGGTCGCCGAGCAGGCAGATCGCGCCGGCCAGCGCCAGCAGGAACATCACCTTGGGGTCGGCCAGCACCCGGTTGGCGTCCTGCCACAGTGGCACGGCCGGATCGAGCCCGCTCATGGCGCCGAGCAGCTTGCCGGCCTGCCCCAGGTCGACCGCCCGGAACGGCACCCACAGCAAGGTGGCCAGCACGAACACCGGCAGGCTGCCCAGGCGCCAGCGCGCCGCATTGAGCACGCCCGCGCGTTCCAGTGCCAGCAGGGCGCCGTGCCCCAGGCCCCAGATCAGGAAGGTGTAGGCGGCGCCATGCCACAGCGCGCACAGGCCGAACACGATGAAGCTGTTGCGGTAGGTCGCCAGCTTGCCGCGCCGGTTGCCGCCCAGCGCAATGTAGACATAGTCGCGGAAAAAGCGCGACAAGCTCATGTGCCAGCGTTGCCAGAATTCGGTGATGCTGGCCGCAGCGTACGGGCGGTTGAAGTTGCGCGGAAAGCGGAAACCCATCATGCGCGCCATGCCGATCGCCATGTCGGTGTAGCCGGAAAAATCGAAATAGATCTGGAACGAGTAGCACAGCGCGCCGAGCCAGGCGGCGTAGGTGCTCATCGCCACGGTGGGGCCATGCACCACGTCCACCACCGCGCCGAGCGGATCGGCGATCAGCATTTTCTTGGACAGGCCGATGCAAAAGATCACCATGCCCCAGAACACGTCGCTGCCGACCAGGCGCCGGTACTTGAGGTTGAGCTGCTCACGCACCTCGGCGTAGCGCACCACCGGGCCGGCGATCAGGTGGGGGAACAAAAAGATGTAGATGGCGAACTTCTGGATGCTGGTTTCGGCCTCGATGCGGCGCGCATGCACGTCCAGCAGGTAAGAGAGGAAATGGAACACGTAAAAGGAGATACCGAGCGGCAGGATGATCTTCCAGGTGGCCGCTGTGGCGAACGGCGCGGCGCCGGAGAGGTCGTGCAGCACCTGGGCCAGGAACAGCAGGTATTTGAAGAAGATCAAGGGCGCCAGGTTCATCACGATGCCGGCCCCGAGCGCCAGTGTGGCGGCGCGCTCCGATGCCGCGCGGCGCAGGTGTCCGATCAGCTGGCCCAGCACGAAGTTCAGCAGCAGCAGCAGCAGCGCCACCACGGTCAGCGCGCCCGCGCCCAGGATGTAAAAGGCGAAGCTGGCCAGCAAGATGTAACTGTTGCGCGCAGCCCTGGGCAAGACGAAGTACAAGGCGAAAAACAGCGGGAAGAACAGGAACAGGAAACCGGGAGAAGAAAAAACCATGGGTGATCCGTGGGCGCGGGCCTGTGGCCCGCGCGGCAAAAGAGTTATCGGTCAGCGCCTTTGTGCGCCGAAGGGAAGGGCCTGTCGTGGTGTCAGCGTTTGACGGTGAACGCCGCCCAGCGGTCGGCCTGGATGTCGAGCACCTGGACGATCAGGTATGTGCAGCGCCCCGCGATCAGCGGCGCGACCTCTTTGAGCTCATGGGCACGGCTGATCTTGGTGAATTTCTGGAAATGCTCGATCAGGCCGGCGCCCAGCATGCCGTCGCTGAAACTGTTGCCGTACATGCAGGTCGGCGGCAGCAGGTCGGCCCGCTCCACGCTGGCGGTATCGAATTCCAGGCCGGTGGCGGCGGGATCGAACTGGCGCCGCTGGTGCAGCGCCGGCCAGGTGGTCTTCAGTTGCGGCTCGAGCACGTCCTTGTGCATGTTCAGGCGTCCGGCAAAGCGCATTTCGACGCCGACGAAGGGCTTGGTTTCCAGTTCGAGCCGGTGGCGCCAGCGCACGGGCGAGCCTTCCAGTTCGGCGATCACGCGCACCGCGTCGGCCGCCGTGCTCATGGCCATCGGTTCGGACCAGTGAAAATCCTGCTTGAAAAACGGCGCGAACTTGTCCTCGTTGGCGCGCATCAAGCCGACGACATCGACAAAATGCACTTCGGGCGTGCTTTTCAGGCGCTGGTAAAAGCGCATGAAATGCGAGTCGTCGGGCACGCGCGGGGCGAAGAAGGGCAAGCGCTCGCGCGTGAAATACTGTTTCTGGACCGGCGTCATCAGGACCATGGTGACGCCCACCGCGCGCAGGTGCGCCGCCAGGCCCAGCACGCCTTCGTGGGCGGCGTCCTGTGCGGCCTGGGTGCCGAGGATTTTCTCGGTCAGCGGCAATTCGACCTCGGCGATGCTGCGGCCGTACAGTTCACCGTTTTTGCCGTAATACACGCGGCGCGAGGTACGGAACAGGCGGTAGTCGATTTCGTTCTTGACGCGGATCATCAGGCTGCGCAAGCCGAGTTGATCGGCGAAGGCTTTTTCAAAGCGCGCGTAATTCTTGTCGGTATCGAAGGGCCCGCCTTCCCAGGTGGCCGGGTAGGGCGCCAGTGGACGCAATTCTTCCACCGGAGGAATTTTGGCGCTGTGCCAGCCTGCCAGTTTCGGCAGGGCCGGCACCAGGCTGACGGTAAAGATCAGGGCCACCAGCAGCAGGCGCAGCAGATGGCGCGCGCCCCGGCTGCGCCGGCGCCATGCCGGCAATCGGGCGCGCCCCGGCGACACGCGCGCAGGCTGGACGGCGGGGGAAGAAGAGTCGTTCATGGCACTGCGGTTCCTTGCGGGTTGGTCGGGCAGGGGGATGGCTCGGCTGCCGTGGTACACGCGCCCCGGTGGACCCGCATCGATGGCGCTGGCCTGCCGTCGCGCTGCCGCTTGCGCCTGATGTACCGGATAAAACGATACGCAGTATACAATATTTCAGTTCGCGGTAGCCAGTCAACGCTGGCGCCGCCGCCGCCGCCGCGAGCGCGCCAGGCCTTGGTGCGCCTCAGTTCTGCGCCAGCTTGTGCAGCTCGGCCGGGTTGAGGATGATCAGGCGGTGCGTGCCCTTTTCGACGATGCCTTGCTGCACCAGTGCGAGCAGGGTGCGGGTCACCGTTTCGCGGCTGGTGTTGATCATGTTGGCGATATCCTGGTGGGTCGGCAGGTTTTCCACCACTTCCACGTCGCCTTCCTTCTTTTCCTTCATCAGTTCGAGGAAGGTGTAGATGCGCTTGGCGGTGTTGTGGATGCTCAGCAGCGCGCGAAATTGCGAGTCGCGCTGCACTTTTTCGGCCAGGAAGCGCAGCATGTGCTTGGCCACCGACGGCGAATGGGAAAACAGATGCAGGGCGGTGAGGCGCGGCAGCAGCGCCACCATCACCGGACTCAGGGCCACCACCGAGGCCGAGCGGGTCGAGCCGTTGATGACGGCGATTTCGCCGAAGAAGTCGCCCGGCGCGAGCATGCGCAGGCCGATCGCGCGCCCGTCTTCGGTCACGTCGATCACTTGCAGCTGGCCCGACAGCAAGAACAGCAGGCTGTCGCCGCTGGCCCCTTTTTGCAGCACCACGTCGCGCTTGGCGTAGGTGCGGATGCGCAGGTCGGTCATGACCTGGCGCATTTCATCCTCGCTCAGCTGGGCCAGCAAGGGAATCTTGCGCAGGTGGATCTGGACGCTGACCTTGTTTTGCGAATCCTTGGGCACCGGCATCACCGAGGCATCCTCGGGGCCCAGCGGGACCCCGTTCTTGGTCGCGGTAACGATGAAATTATCTGTACTCATGCACTGTTTCCGTCATAAATAGGCATGCGCGAGCGGCGCGCACAGCGCCACCGTGGCGATGCCGGCGGCATTGGCCGCCATGTCGCGCCAGCAAAACTTTCTTCCGGGCACTAAATTTTGCAGGATTTCGATGAGAAGGGCGGCGCCCAGCAAGCCCAGCAGGCAGAGTTGCAGGAACCAGCCGCCCGGAACCATGCGTGCCAGCAACAGGGCGAGCAGGCCGAACGCCAGGAAATGCATGAGCTTATCGTTCGGCAATGGCGGCAGCCATGCGTTCGGTACCAGGCAGCCCGCCACGATGCCGGCCGTGGCCAGTAAAAACACAATCAATTCCCAAGTCATCTTATCCACATCAACAGTCGTTCCGCCGGCGCCGGCATGTCCCGTACCAGCGCCAGCAAACGTGCTGGAGCGGTATCTTACCAGTTGTCGGTGCGCCAGCTGAACTGGAACCAACGGCTGTCGTACTGGAACAGGGGAATGTTCTCGCGATTGAAGGTGCGCCGCACTTCCAGCTGCACGGCGCTGTGGGTGCCGACCGGGAACAGCAGGCTGGCGCGCAGCTGGGTGGTGTCCTGATGGCGCTTGATTTCGATGAAATCCTTCGAATAGATGCGCTCGCCCCGCCACGACTGGCGCGACAGGCCCAGTTCGCCGATGGCTTTCTCGCCCATCAGCGCGACCAGGTTGGCACCGCCATACCAGCCGCCGCGCTCGCCGCCGGGACGCGCCTGCTTGCCGCGGTCGGCCAGCAGGCCGCTTGAGAGCACCACGGTCGATTGCTTGCCGCGCAGCGCCAGGCTGGTGCCCAGGTCGAGCGTGCGCGCATCGTAATAGCGCCGGGTCGGATAGATGGCGCTGCTGTAGCCGGCGCTGAGCGACCAGCCGAGCGACTCGCCCAGGTCGACCGGCGGCACGGCGCGCAGCAGCACCTGGGCCTGGCGCTGATACAGTTCCTCGCCCAGCCGCACCAGGCCGTAGGCGGCGGTGGCGCGCCCGGTCCAGCCGGCGCCGCTCCACGGGCTCTCCAGCCCCAGCAGGACGGAATCGGTGTCCTGGCTTTTCACCTGGTTGTAGCGCAAGGCGCGCAGCTGGGCGATCAAGAGCATGCCGCGGCTGCCGAGCGGCTGGTTGAAGTCGCCCGAGAGCAGCTTGAAATGATCGGCGCGCGGCAGCGAGTCGGGGCCGAGATCGTAGGTTTTCAGATTGCCCGCGCCGCCGATCTGCACCACGCTGCTGCTCGAGCCCTGGTTGACGTTGGTGTCGTAGCCGGCACCGAGCTTGAACGACATCGAGCGCGGATGGGCGCGCTGGCCCTTGCAGCCCGAGGTGCGGTAGTGCGCGATCAGTTCCAGGATCGCATCCGACGGATGGAAACGCTGCACGATCTGCCCGAACAGGCGCTCGGCCTCGGCCTTGTTGCCCAGTTCGCAATGGCTGATGGCCAGGTCGAGCCAGGCCCCGGCGTGCAGGGCGTTCTTTTCCAGCAGGCGGCCAAGCTTGGTGGTCGCTTCGTCGGGCCGCCCTTCGGACAGCGAACGCAGCGCTTCCAGGTAGAGTTTTTCTTCCTGGGCCGCCTGCTCGTCGCTGAGCGCGGCCGGGGCCCCGGCCGTCGCCGTGTCGGGCGCCGCCGCCGTGTCGGGCGCATCGCCCTGCTGGGCGCGCGCCGGGGCCAGTGCGCCGAGCGCCAGCAACAGCGCCAGGGTCGGGCGCCTCATGCCGGCACCTCCAGCGTAAACAGTTCGATCGGATGCTCCTTGCCGCGCAGCGCATGCCGGCCCAGGCTGAGGAAGCGGTGGCGCGTGGCGTAGCCGACCGTGCCCTGGCCGATGATCACATCGTGCGGGAAGTCGCGCGCCGCCTGTTCCAGGCGCGAGGCGGTGTTGACGCTGTCGCCGACCGCCGTATAAATGCTGCGGAAAGAGGTGCCGTAGTCGCCCACCATGGCCAGGCCGCTTTCGATGCCGATGCGCACGCGCAGCGGCTGGCCGCCGGCGCGCACCCGGCGCGCGCTCAGGATGGCGACCTCGCGCAGGATGCGCGCGGCCGCGTCCAGCGCCAGGTCGGCGTGCTGCTCGTTCGGAATCGGCGCGCCCCAGAAGGCGACCAGGCCGTCGCCCGTGTATTTGTCGAGCGTACCCTTGTTTTCCAGCACCGGCCGGGTCAGGCAATCGAGAAAATCGGTGGTCAGCCTGGCCGCTTCTTCCACCGGCAGCGCCTCGACCTGGGTAGTGTAGCCTTGCATGTCGGCAATCAGGGTGGTCACTTGCAGCTGGCGCGGGGCGAGCGGGTCTTTCAGGCCGCTGCGCAGCAATTCATCGACCACTTCCCCGGCCACGTAGCGGCGCATGGTGTCGAGCAGGCGGCGCGAGCCGGACTGGGCCAGTTGCCAGTGGAAGGGCACGCCCACCGCCAGCAAGAACCCGATCGACAGCAGCGGGCCGCTCACCGAAAAATCGGGATCGTGGGCCGACAGGCCGTAGGCCAGCATGAGCCAGGTCAGCGAGGCTGCCGCCAGCATCAGCACATTGACGGCGGCCGACAGGCGCGCGAAAGTGTAGCCGGCCAGCACCGCGACGACGCTGGCGAACAGCAGCGCCATCAGGCGTGCGGGCCAGGGCGCCGGGGCCAGGCCGGCCTGCCGGTCGAGCAGGGTGGTGAGCATCGAGGCGTGTACCAGCAAGCCGGGGCTGGAACGCCCGAGCGGGGTGGCGACGCGGTCGCCGATGCTCAGGGACGACGAGCCGATCAGCACCAGGCGCCCGGCCACCATCGCCGGGTCGAGCCGGCCGTCGAGGATCTCGCCGGCCTTGGCCACGGTGTAGGCGTCGAGCGAGCGGCTGAACGGCACGCGCTGGTAGCCGTCGCGCTGGTCCGGCGCCGGCGCCGCGGCGGGCGCGGCGCAGCAGTCGAGCAGCGCGCGCGAGAGGGTCGGGAAGCGGCGCTGCTCGAACCAGGTATACATGGGGACGCGGCGCAGCACGCCGTCGGAATCGGGGCGCACCCCGATATTGCCCACATGCGGCGCCTGCGCCAGCCCGGCATGGTTGGCGATGAAGCCGTAGGCCGGCACGGCCGCGCCCGCCGTAGCCGACGGCGCGCCGCCGGCGGGGCGGCCGAAGCGCAGCGCTTGCGGGCGCTGTTCGTAGTCGAACAGCTGGGCCAGCACCAGCGGGCCTTGCCCGGCCAGCACGGCCAGGCGCATGTCGCCGGCCGGGTCGCCCGGCTCGCCTTGCAAAATGTCGAGCGCGACCGCGCGCGCGCCGTCGCCGATCAGGGTTTCCACCAGCTCGGCAAGGCGCTCGCGCGACCATGGCCAGGGATGCGTGGCCAGGCTGGTCTCGTCGATATCGACCACCAGGATGCGCGACTCGGGCGTATCGACCGCCTGCGCCACCACGAAACGGTCGCGCAGCCATTCGTCGGCGGCGTCGAGCCCCGAGGCCCCGCGCGGCAGTTGCGCCCAGGCAGCGAGCATCAGCGCCGCCAACGGAATCGACAGGTGCAGCAGGGGAGGAGGAGAGAAGGAGCGCAAGTGGACCAATGAGTATGGCGCGCCGACCGACGGAAATGTTGCTTCCGACGCAGGTGCGCGACCTGGAAAATGACGCAAGTATAGCGCCAGAGCGACCGTAATGCTACCAAAGCAAGATTTTTTGCAACATTTCTCTCAACGCAATGTTGCGTACGTACGGGTGTGGAGCTTCATCATAGGCGGGAAAGGGCGCAAGAGATGTTGCTGAACCGTCCCAGATTTGTATCATTGTGCAATAATGTGACGAGCAACACATTTTGAAGGGTTTTGCGGGCGCATAATCCGGCATCAGGGAGAATTTATGTTTAATCAATCCATTGCCACATTCCGCTATCTGCCCCTCGCGCTGGCGCTGTCGTTCGCCGCCGCCGGGCAGGCTGGCGCCGCCGAGGCGGGGCGCATCGTGTTCGTCACCGGCGAGGTGCAGGTCGCCAGCAAGGCGGCCGTGCTCGATTCGGCGGTCCAGGAGGGCGACGAGCTCAGTACCGGCGCCCAGGGTTACGTGTATATGAAGACCGTTGATGGCGGTTTCCTGATTTTGCGTCCGAACAGCCGTGCCCGCATCATCGCCTACAAGATCGACGCCGGCAATCCGGCCAATACCCGGGTCAAGCTCGAGCTGCTCAGCGGCGTGGCGCGCAGCATTTCGGGCCAGGGCGTCAAGTTGTCGCGCCAGAACTACCGCTTCAATACGCCGGTGGCGGCCATTGGCGTGCGCGGCACCGACTTCATCGTCTCGACCGACCAGTTGACCACGCGCGTCGCCGTCGTTTCCGGCGGCGTGGTGGTCTCCGGCTTTGCCGGCGCTTGCGGGCCGGAAGGCGGCGGGCCGTGCGAAGGGCGCAGCAGCCGCGAACTGTTCGCCGGCCAGCCGGGCATGTTGTTGCAGGTCGAAAAGGGCCAACTGGTACCGAAATTGCTGAACAATCCGGGCAACAGCCCGGACCAGGCCGTGCCGCCGCGCAGCGACGAGCCGAGCGGACGCGTCGCCGGACCCACCACGACGGTGCCGGCCTTGCCCGGCACGACGGTCAACCTGGACGCCAAAAAAGACGCCATCAACCAGATCAGCAAGCCGCCGCTGGTCCCTGTGCTGCCGCCGGTGCCGCCGGTGGTCTTGGTGCCAGTGCCAGTGCCGGTGCCGGAAGTGCCGAAAGGCCCGGAAGTGCTGTGGGGGCGCTGGGAACGCATCGCCGGAACGGTGTCGGACCCGGAGGTGGTCGCCAAATTGAAGAACCCGGCCTATGACGACGGCTACTTCGTCGGCTCGTATGCGATCAAGCGCCGGCTGGACGCCAAAATGGTCCTGCCGTCCGAAGGGCAGGCCTCGTTCGCGCTGGCCGAAGGCACGGCCAGCCTGACGCGCAAGGGCGGCGACGCCCAGGCCGCCGCCATCAAGGAAGGCAGCCTGAACGTCAATTTCGGCGCCCAGAGTTTCGAGACCAAGATGCTGGTGCGCAGCCATGAAGGCGAATTGCTGGTGCGCGCCGTCGGTCAGGTGTGGTCCAACGGCACTTTAGCCCACGGCCCGGACTCCAACACCGCCCTGAGGGGCTACCTGACCGGCGGCGACAAGGTCAATGGCGCGGAATTCATTTTCAAGAGCATTAATGGCGAAATCTGGAATGCGCAGGGCTGGACCGCGCAGGGCTATGCGCGCTGGACCCGTTAATGCCGTCGTAAGGCCATTGCGCTGGCGCGCATGCAATCGGCGCCGGTAGCGGGGCGATAATCTGTGAAAAACGGCTGCCGGCATGGCGGCCGTTTTCTTTTCGGTGCGCGCGGCGCGCCCCGTGCATATATAGACATATATATGTTGCATGGCGCCGCGCCGGCCCCGGATGAGGGGCAGGCGCGCTTTTCGATAAAACCGGATGCCGGCGGACATAATCGGGCCGCGCATATTGCCCCGATTCCTCATTCAAGCGGCAGGAGCCAATCTGGAGGAATATTGCCCGATTCGGGGGCGGGTGCTCAAGAAACAGGCAGGAACATGTTCAGTATCAAAACAAATTCATCAAATAGTCGGAAAAAAAGCGGAATAAACCGCGATTTGTGACGGTGATCACAACCCGCGCCCCACGATGTGGCAATATACTCCCTGTTCTGCAAAAAAGGGCTCAGGCGAGGGTTTTCTAACCCTGCCAGGCCGCAGAAATTTGGTTATATCTAAGTTCAACTAAAGGATCAATCATGGCCGTAGCAACCGAGTACACAAAAGTAGCACAAGAACTTTACCTCTCCTATTTTGGCCGTCCAGCTGATTCGACCGGTCTGAAAAGCATGACCGAAGCCCTGGCCGCTGCTAAAGCTCCTACGGACACGGCTGGCCTGGCTGTTGCTTACAACACCAACCCAGCTGTGAAACAGCTGATGGACAACTTCGGCAACAGCGCCGAGTCCGCAGCTCTGTACCCAGGCTCGACCGGCGACTTCCTGAAAGGTGTCTACCTGAACCTGTTCGGTCGCGCTCCTGATGCAGAAGGCCAAGCCTACTGGACCAAGCAGATCGACACCGGCGTCGTCAGCAAAGGCGCAGCTGCTTACAACATCCTGACCGGCGCTATCGACGCTAAAGGTGCTGACGCACTGACCGTGGCCAAGAAAGTTGTTATCGCAAGCGCCTTCACCGCCGCTATCGACACCGCAGCTGAAGTCAAAGGCTACGACGGCAACTTCGCCGCTGCCGAAGCACGCAAGCTGCTGGCTAACGTTAACGCCAACACCGACGCAACCGTCTACCAGGCAACCGTGAACTCGGTACTGGCAAGCCTGGCTCTGGGCTCGACCCCAGGCACCACCCAGCGCCTGACCGAACAGCGTGATACCCTGATCGGCACCGATGCCAACGACATCTTCCAGGGCACCATCTTCGACAACCAGAACACCCTGCAAGGCGGCGATCGCATCGAAGCTGGCGGCGGCAACGACACCCTGCGCGCTGACGTGGGCAAGTCGCAGCTGTTCGCTTTCCGTGCAGAAACCACCGGCGTTGAAAACGTTGTTATCAGCGCCCAGACCATCGGCCCTGATGCAACCGACAACAACACCGTTCGCACCGTTGAAGTCCAGATCGACGCAGAGCGCATGGAAGGCGTTACCCGTTTCGAAGACAGCAACAGCCGCGCTGATCTGGTCATCGAAGATATCCGTATCCTCGACTCGCAGATCACCAAAGACATCACCATCGCCATGGTGCAAACCGATGCCGGTAACGTCGACTTCGGCGTCCTGTTCGACCAGCACTCCCTGCGCGCAGCGCCGGTAGCAGCGTCGGGCGCCACCCTGCGCCTGCAACTGATGGATACCCGCGCTAGCGATCAAGGCCTGGCCAAGCTGCTGGACAATCCGTACAACGGCTTCATCTTCAGCTTCAACGGCAAGGCAATCAAAGTCGCTTCGCAAGCAATCGACCAGGCGCAGACCTACCCTGAACTGGTTACCGCACTGCAAGCAGCAATCAAGCTGACCCCAGGCATCGAAAACTTCACGGTCAAGCTCGGCGATGCATTCATTGTTGCCGATACCAAAACCGGCCGTGCACAAACCGGTAACGAAATCGTTATCACCAACCCAGGCGCAGGCACCATCACCCTGCCAAAAGGTTCGGGCTGGGTTGCAGAAGCTGCAGTTCCACCTGATTCGGGTCTGCACACCGCGATTCTGCAAGGCAACCCAACTTCCGTCGTTTCGAAAATCACCAGCACCGTCATCCTGGACGACGTGGGCCGTGGTTCGAACGGTGGCGACCTGGTCATCGGCGGCCTGTCGATCGGCGACACCTCGACCTCGAAAGGCGTTGAGCGTTTCGAAATCACCGTTGAGCGCACCAGCCGCCTGCAAACCATCAACTCGACCGACAACTTCCTGCAAGAAGTTATCCTGGTTAACGGCGCCACCAAAGGCGACCTGTACGTCAATGGCAATGCCAACCTGAAAGCAGTCGCTACCGCTGGTACCGCTCCTAACGGCGGCCAGGTCACCATGCCAGGCCTCGGCGTGGACACCCCACTGCCAGGTACCGACACCGCCAACGGTGGCAAGCAGCACGGCGACATGTATGGCTTCCACGACGTTCGTCTGATCGACGCATCGACCCTGGTCGGTAACCTGGCCCTGACCGCTGTCATCACCGACCGCTCGGTTGCCAAGTACATCAACAAGATCGATACCCAATCGAACTCGGCAGCTGACAACGTTGCTTTCTCGTACACCGGCGGCCTGAACAACGACACCATCGTCGTTGACCTCGACGCAGGCGTTGCAGGCAGCCGTAGCCAGATCATCAGCGGTCTGGAAGACTTCACGTTCAACCTGAACGGCAACTCGGGTAATGACGCGCTGACCCTGCGCATCGTTCCTGCTGTTGCTGGTGGCGGTACCTTCTGGAACAGCAACCAGGATCTGAACAACAACATCGTCATCAGCGGCGGCGACGGCAACGACACCATCCGCAAACTGGGCGATGGCGACACCCGCATCGACGGCGGCGCTGGCGATGACACCATCTACAGCGAAAACACCGGCGCGACCAACCTGTACACCAGCGCTTACGGCACCCCGTTCGTTCCTGGTACCCCTGCTCTTCCTGGTCCTCCTGCGGTTCCTGCGGTTCCTGGCACTGGTGCAGTCGCTGCCCCGACCACCGCGGTGTGGGCGTTCAACACGACCGACCAAGTTACCGTGGCTCCTGCTGACCGTTTCGTAGGCAACATGCGTTCGGACTTCAACGACAGCTACTTCCTGTACAACACGACCGTCAACGTCACGTACAAAGGTATCACCAGCTCGCTGATGATCTCCGATGGTTCGTACAAAACGACCGATCTGCAGATCAACCAGGCTATCAAGAAAATCATCACCGACAGCCCGGTGCTGAGCAAGCTGCTGCTCGCGACGGACTCCCCATCGGGCGCCCTGACCGTTACCGCACTGACCGACGGCCTGCACGTTGTTGGTGACCTGACCGTTGGTCTGGTTGCTCCAACCAGCGCGCTGAACGCCCTGTCGATCAGCGACCTGGCCGCTGCTGCTGCCGCTTACGGCATCACCAGCCCAGCAGCTGACGGCAGCAGTGTTTACACCGCAATGGTCAATGCACTGGCCACCTACGGCACCAATGGTGACTACGCTTCGAACTTTGCCACCGCTTACACCGACGCTGGCCTGTTCACCCTGGGTCAACTGACCGGCGCTGAAAGCGTTGCAATCAGCGACAACATCATCACCCCAGGTTCGGGCAATGACGTTATCGCTCTGGGCAACCACGAAGCTCTGAACGCTGGCGCTCAGATCCTGGCTCCTACCGTTGCTGACTACGCTATTTCGGATAACGAAACCGTTGTCTACACTGCTGGTTTCGGCAACGACACGATCGTCAACTTCGACGTCATCGGCGCAGGTATCGATCACCTGGACTTCACCGCTATCGGTGGTAATGTCCTGACCGGCGCCCTGACGACCAACAAGTCGATCACGATCGGCACGCCAACGCTCGCTAGCGCTGCACTGGCTACGACCGCAATCGCTGCCCTGTACACCGCTGACAACGCTGCTGCACAGACCCACGTGTACGTTGCTGTTGATGCGACCACCCACGTTGGTACCGTGTACTCGATCGTTGACGCGATCGGTGCTGCAAACGCAGCCGTTACTCTGGAAGGCACGATCGATCTGGCCTCGACCGGTGGTGCAGTTGGTTCGACCGTATTGACTGGCGCAAACAACTGGGCCGGTCTGACCCAGTCGAATTTCGTCAACTCGTCGGTTGCTAACTATTACCTGTTCGAAGGCGCTTCGGGCTTCATCGCTCCAGTCGTGACCACGCCAACGACCAGCGTCGCTGTTGCCCTGAACAACACCGTTCCTGGCTACAACGCTGGTAACAACACCAATGTGACGTTCACCGCCGCTAACCAGAACTTCTCGTCGATCGTCAGCAACTTCGCTGCTGGCGACAAGCTGGTGTTTGCTCCAGGTTCGGTCGTGACCGTGATCGACACCGTCGTTGGCGACAACACCGTGGTTGTGCAAGGCGTGCTGGGTGGTCTGACCTCCAGCGTGACCGTGCAGACCCAGGCGCCAGCAGTGATGCCTGCCGCCGTCAACACCGTTGCCCTGTTCAACGCGTTCTTCGGTGCTGGTTCGCTGGTTACCAACACGACGACGCCTGTCGCAGTTAGCGCCGGAAACACGAACTTCGATGCAGCTACGCTGAACTATGAGTTCAACATCGCTACCGGTACCTACACCGCTAACGTGTCGAACCTGGCAGCTAACGACGTCCTGAACTTCGTCACCGGCAGCGTTGTTACCACCAACAACGCAGTTGTTGGCGATAACATCATCGATATCGTCGCGGTCAACGGCGCAACCACCACCACCATCCACCTGGTTGGCGCTGGTGTTGACGGTGCCCTGGCGGCTGGCAACGGCGGTACTGTTGCTGCATTCAACGGCCTGAACCTCGGCCAGATCGTCATCGCTGCTTAATTGTAGTTATACGTAGCAAAGAACCGCAGGCTTCGGCCTGTGGTTCGATGCAAGCGAAAGGCCAGGCTTCACCGCCTGGCCTTTTTTTATCGACCCGCCGTTCGTGCCGGGTTTGACTGCGGCATTCATGCTGCGTTCAGTTAATCTTCTCTGGTGTAAAAACCTCCTTTATGCTAACCTTTCGAACTTGTGATCCACATCACATTTCCCAGCGGATTTTTTGACATCCTGACGCCCTTGCCGATGTGCCGCCGTTGACGCGGCTGGCGTGACGCTCACCAGGATCGGGAAGTTGCCGCCGTCCGCGCTGTCCCCCTCGTGAATTACTAATGAATTGTGTTGGTCTCTAATGAAAAAACTTCTCGACAAGCAGAACGAAATTGGGCAGGCACTGCTCGCGTTCAAGGGCACCTTCTATACCATCGGCGTGTTCAGCGCGATCACCAATTTGCTGATGCTGGTGCCGTCCCTGTACATGCTGCAGGTGTATGACCGCGTGCTGGCCAGCCAGAACGAAATCACCCTGCTGATGCTGACCTTGCTCATGCTGGGCGCCTATGTGCTCATGAGCGCCCTGGAATTCATGCGCAGCATGATCCTGGTGCGGGTCGGCGCGCGCTTCGACATGAAGATGAACAAACGCGTGTACACCGCCGCGTTCGAGCGCAACCTGAAAAAGGCCGGCGGCAATGCCGGCCAGGCCTTGAGCGACCTGACCAACATCCGCCAGTTTCTTACCGGCAGTGCGCTGTTTGCCTTCTTCGACGCGCCCTGGTTTCCGCTGTACCTGATCGTGATTTTCTTCTTCCAGCCCCTGCTGGGCTGGTTCGCCCTGGGCGGCACCGCGATCCTGGTGGTCCTGGCGGTCGTCAACGAGCGCGTCTCGCACAAGCCGCTGGCTGAAGCGAGCACCATGTCCATCGTGGCCGGCAACCTGGCCACCAACAACCTGCGCAACGCCGAAGTCATCGAAGCGATGGGCATGCTGCCCCAGTTGCAGGCGCGCTGGTACAAAGTCCACAGCAAATTCCTGCAGTTGCAGGCTGAAGCCAGTGAAAAAGCCGGCACCGTCGGCGCCATCACGAAGTTCGTGCAAACCTCGCTGCAATCGCTCATTCTCGGCTTTGGCGCCTTGCTGGTCATCGAAGGCAAGCTGACGCCGGGCATGATGATCGCCGCCTCGATCCTGGTGGGCCGCGCCATGGCGCCGGTGCAGCAAGTGATCGCCGTATGGAAATCGGTGGCCGGTGTGCGCAGTTCTTACGAGCGCCTGACCGCCTTGCTGGAAGAAAATGAAGAGCGCAAGGAAGGCATGCCCCTGCCGCCGCCGGTCGGCAACCTGTTGATCGACAACATCACCGCCGGTCCTCCGGGCGCGACCCACCCTGTGCTCAAAGGCGTCAGTTTCGCCATCGCTCCGGGCGACGTGCTCGGCGTGGTCGGCCCCAGCGGTTCGGGCAAGTCGACCCTGGCGCGCCTGATGGTCGGCGTGTGGCCGGCCCTGATCGGCAAGGTGCGCCTCGATGGCGCCGATATCTACCACTGGAACAAAGACCAGCTCGGCCCTCACCTCGGCTATCTGCCGCAGGATATTGAACTGTTTGGCGGCACGGTCAGCGAAAACATCGCCCGTTTCGGCGAGATCGATCCCGAGCAGGTGGTGCTGGCCGCCAAGCGCACCGGCGTGCATGACATGATCCTGAAAATGCCGAACGGTTACGATACCGTCCTCGGCGACGGCGGCGCCGGCCTGTCCGGCGGCCAGAAGCAGCGCCTGGGCCTGGCCCGCGCCCTGTATGGCGACCCGGCCCTGCTGGTGCTCGACGAACCGAACTCGAACCTGGATGACCAGGGCGAACACGCCCTGATGCAGGCGGTCCAGGACATGCGTCAGCGCGGCAAGACCATTGTGCTCATTACCCACCGTCCGGCCGCGATCAATGTCTCGACCAAGCTGCTGGTGTTGCGTGACGGCGCGGTGCAGATGTTCGGCCCGACCGCCCAGGTATTGCAGGCGATTCAGGAAGCGAACCAGAAAATGCTGGAAGCGCAGCAACAGCAGCAGCGCCAGCAGCAAGCGGGCCAGCCGGGTCAGCCACCGGGCCAGCCGGGCCAGCCGGGCCAGGCCCAGCCTGCCCAGGCAAGCGCGCCAGTAACAACGGAAAAGGAATAAGAACATGAGCAACATTCAAACCAGAAATGTCACCGACGTCGTTGTCCGCGACGTCGAGCCCGAGGTCGCCAGCGTCGACTCGAAAAAATACTCGCGCATGGGCTGGATCATCGTGCTGGTCGGCGTGCTCGGCTTCATTCTGTGGGCCTCGTTCGCCCCGCTCGACCGCGGCGTGCCGATGTCGGGCACCGTGGCCACCGAAACGAGCCGCAAGACCGTCCAGCATTTGACCGGCGGCATTGTGGAAGACATCCTGGTCAAGGATGGCGACGTGGTCAAGGCTGGCCAGGTGCTGGTGCGCATCAATCCGACCGTGGCCCGTTCCGCGATCGAAATGACGCGCACCCAGTATTTCAGCGCGCTGGCGGCGGAAGCGCGCCTGCAAGCCGAGCGCGGCGGCAAGAGCCAGCCAAGCTTCCCCAAGGAACTGCTCGATAACAAGGACGACCCGCGCGCCAAGGAATCGATGGAAGCCCAGACCCAGCTGATGGCCTCGCGCCAGACCAGCCTGAAGAACGAACTGGCCGCGCTGGAAGAAAACGCCGCCGGCCTGAAGGCGCAGACCAAGGGCTTGCAGGAATCGATGGCCTCGAAAAAGAGCCAGGGCGTGATCATCAAGGAGCAGCTCGAGGGCATGCGCGAACTGGCCAAGGATGGCTACATTCCGCGCTCGCGCCTGCTGGAAATGGAACGCACCTTCATGGCGGTGCAAGGCACCATTTCCGAAGATATCGGCAATATCAGCCGCGCCCAGAACCAGTTGATGGAACTGAGCCTGCGCCGCATCGTGCGCACCCAGGAATACCAGAAGGAAGTCGGCACCCAGCTCGCTGACGTGCAAAAGGAAACCAGCGCCCTGGCCAGCCGTATGCTGGCCCAGGATTTCGACCTGGCCAACGCCGAAGTCAAGGCGCCGGTCAATGGCGTGGTGGTCGGCTTGCAGATCTTTACCAAGGGCGGCGTGATCGGCCCCGGCGCGCGCATGATGGATATCGTGCCGACCTCGGATGCGATGGTGGTCGAAGGCCAATTGCCGGTCAACCTGATCGACAAGGTGCAGGTCGGCTTGCCGGTCGAATTCATTTTCTCGGCCTTCAATACCAACAAGACGCCGCACATTCCCGGCATCGTGACCCAGGTCTCGGCCGATCGTACCGTCGACGAGCGTACCGGCATGCCATACTATAAGATCAAAGCCCGCGTGACACCGGAAGGCGCCAAGCTGATCGCTTCGCACAAACTCGATATCCAGTCCGGCATGCCGGCCGAATTGTTCGTCAAGACCGGTGAGCGCACCATGATGAATTACCTGTTCAAGCCGGTCTTCGACCGCGCCAAGACATCCCTGTCGGAGGATTAAGATGACGTTTGGACTGACCATGTTTCGCATCACCGCCCAGGGCCGCATGAAGGCCGCCGCCGCCGCTGCACTCTTGCTGGCCAGCGCCGGCGCGTCGGCCATCAATCTGCAGCAGGCTTACGAGCAGGCGCTGCAGAACGACCCGACCTACCGTTCGGCGTTCTATGAGAACCAGAGCGGCAAGGAAAACGCGATCCTTGGCCGGGTCGGCCTGCTGCCGAACGTGCAGGCCAACTACAATGCGAGCAAGAACCGCGCCGATATCGAAACCGCGCTTTCGCTGACGCATCCTCAATACATCAGCCGGGTGTCCACCATCCAGCTGCGCCAGACCCTGTTCAACGTGGACGCCTACGCGCGCTACAAGCAGGGCAAGGCCCAGGCCCTGCTGAGCGACCAGGTGTTCAGCCTGCGCGGCCAGGAAGTGCTGATCCGCGTCATCAGCGCCTATTTCGACGCCCTGTTCGCGGACGAACAAGTGGCGCTCAACACCGCCCAGCGCGACGCATACGCCGAGCAAAGCACGGTCAACGAGCGCTTGCTCAAGCATGGCGAAGGCACCCGCACCGACGTGCTCGAAGTGCAGGCGCGCCTGGAACTGTCGGAAGCGAACCTGATCGAAGCGAAGGATAACCAGGCGACCTCGCGCAACACCCTGGCCGGCCTGATCGGCGGCGAACCCGGCACCCTGGTCGGCCTGAACGACAACTTCCGCGCGCTGCCGCTGGCGCCGAACAATGTGCAGGAGTGGAAGAGCCTGGCGCTCAAGGAAAATCCCGAGCTCCAGGCCCAGACCACCGCGCTCGAAGTGGCCAGGCAGGAAATCCTGAAAGCCCGCGCCGGCCATGCACCGCGCCTGGACTTTGTGGCCAGCTACAGCAAGAACGCGTCGGAGACGATCAATACCTTCAATCAGGATTCGACCGTGCGCGCGATCGGCATCCAGCTCAACGTGCCGCTGTACTCGGGCGGCTCGGTCAACGCCACCTCGCGCCAGGCCGTGGCCGGGCTGGAACGCGCGCGCGCCGACCTGCAAGGCAAGACCGACAAGACCTTGATCGAAGTGAGCAAGCAGTTTTCGGCGGTCCAGAGCAGCATTGCCAAGATCAACGCCCTGAACCGCGCGGTGGAATCGAGCAAGCTGCTGATCAAGGCGACCGAACAGAGCATCAAGGGCGGCGTGCGCATCAACCTGGACTTGCTCAATGCCCAGCAACAGCTGTTTACGGCCAAGCGCGACCTTGCGCAAGCGCGATATAACTATATGATGGCGTCGCTGCGCTTGCGCGCGGCCGCCGGAACCCTGGACGCGAGCGACGTGAGCCGCACCGCATCCTACTTCCGCTGATCAACCCCCAGCCGGCGGCCACGTGGCGCCGGCCATTTTTATCATAAGAGGAAACATGAGCACCAACGAACTTGAAATTACCACCGGCGGCCTGAGCTACAAAGTGTCGGACCTGTCCCCGGAAGCGCAACAGCAAGTGACCAACCTGCGTTACGTCGAGTCGGAAATCGCCCGCCTGAACGCCCAGCTGGCCGTGTATGAAACCGCGCGCGGCACCTACAAGACCGTGTTGAAAGACCTGCTGCCAAAAACAGCGCAATAAGACCCACCGGACCCTCCGCTGCGCCGTCCTGGCGCTGCGGGCGGGTTGCTGCGATTCCTCCGGTGCATACAATGATGTAGAATGCGCAACGTTATTTGCGTAGTCACATCAATCGCCGGGCGATCCGGCATGCATGCCTAAAGGAACCGCTGTGAAACTCATCCCTACCATTCTTTGCGGCGGTGCCGGCTCGCGCCTGTGGCCCGTTTCCCGCGAACTTCACCCGAAACCCTTCATCCGCCTGGCCGATGGCCAAAGCCTGCTGCAAAAAGCCTGGCTGCGCGGCGCCGCCCTGCCCGAGGTGGCGCAAGTGCTGACCGTGACCAACCGCGAACTGTTCTTCAAGACCGAAGACGATTACCGCGCCGTCGCCAAAGGCCACCAGGCGTTGTCGAACAGCTACATCCTGGAACCGTTCGGCCGCAACACCGCGCCCG
This sequence comes from Massilia genomosp. 1, assembly GCF_011682185.1. Classification (NCBI taxonomy): domain Bacteria; kingdom Pseudomonadati; phylum Pseudomonadota; class Betaproteobacteria; order Burkholderiales; family Oxalobacteraceae; genus Massilia; species Massilia genomosp. 1. The sequence continues at coordinate 114,605 of NZ_WHJF01000001.1, read as the reverse complement.
CGATCGCCGCCGCCGCCCTGCACGTGGCCGCCACGCACGGTCCGGACGCCGTGCTGCTGGTGCTGGCCGCCGACCATTTGATTGCCGACCAGGCCGCTTTTGGCGCCGCCGTGGCCCAGGCCATTCCGCTGGCCCGGTCCGGCCGCCTGGTGACCTTCGGCATCGAACCGCATGCGCCCGAGACCGGCTTCGGCTACATCGAGGCGGACGGCAACACGGTGCTGCGCTTCGTCGAAAAGCCGAGCCTGGAAAAAGCCCGCGAGTATCTGGCCAGCGGACGCTACCTGTGGAATTCGGGCATGTTCTGCTTTACCGCCGGCAGCATGATCGCCGAGATGGAATTGCACTGCCCGCAGATCCTGGCCGCCACGCGCGCCTGCCTGGCCGAGTCGCGCAGCGCGGCCGGCAAGAATTTTACCCAGTGCGAACTGGACGCGGCCGCTTTCGAGCAAGTTGCCGACGACTCGATCGATTACGCGGTGATGGAAAAATCGGCCAAGGTGTCGGTGGTGCCGTGCAATATCGGCTGGAGCGACATTGGTTCCTGGAACGCGCTGGGCGAATTGATCGCGCCGGACGCCGACGGCAACCGCATCGATGGCGACGTGCGCCTGCACGATGTGAGCGATTGCTTCATCCAGAGCAATGAGCGCCTGGTGGGCGCGGTTGGCGTCAGTAACCTGATCATCGTCGACACGCCGGACGCCTTGCTGGTGGCCGACCGCAGCCGGGTGCAGGACGTCAAGCATTTGTACGTGAGCCTCAAATCCGAAGGGCACGACGTACACAAGCTGCACCGCACCGTACACCGTCCGTGGGGCACGTATACGGTGCTGGAAGACAGCACCCGCTTCAAGATCAAGCGCATCGAAGTCAAGCCGGGCGCCAGCCTGAGCCTGCAGATGCACCATCACCGCAGCGAGCACTGGATCGTGGTCAGCGGCATGGCCAAGGTGGTCAACGGGGATCGCGAATTGTTCGTCTCGACCAATGAGTCGACCTATATTCCGGCCGGCCACAAGCACCGCCTGGAAAACCCGGGCGTGCTCGACCTGGTGATGATTGAAGTGCAGAGCGGCGATTACCTGGGCGAGGACGATATCGTGCGCTTCCAGGACAACTACGGGCGCGTTTGATAGATTCGCTGGCGCTGTTCCGGCCACAAAGCTAAAAACCGTCATTCCCGCCTTCGCGGGAATGACGGTTTTGAGGTTAACGCTGTCGCATAATGCGATAGCTTGGCGTCATTTCCCCCAAGGGGTAGGTGAGAAAGCCCCCCCGTTGTTATGCCAACGCTGCCTTATCCCGCTCCGGATGACACTGCGGGCACGACTTCTCATACACATACAGCGGCGACAGCCTGGCACCCGCGCCGGTGGCACGACCGTTTCATTGATTTCATCAGCGTGACAAGATGTGGCTGGAGAGGGATTTGATATTCGTAATGGCATTTTTCGGAAAAATTGAATCGCCGTGATTCCGTAGGATAAAATAAACTGCCATTTAGGCAACATCGCTTCTTCACGTCGAGATATCCCGCAACGGACCTTCGCGCAATCTGAGAGGCAGTCGGACAAGTCTGTTTATATATGTTGGAAACACTGGTAACGCCGGGCGAGCAGCCACGGTCCCACAACGAACGAACAGGAAACCATGCAACCCCATTCCGACGACGTCACCTTCGATTTTCTCCCGCAGTTTGTAGACCAGAAGGGGCCAGAAAGCCGGACACGATGTTTTCTGCCGCAGCGGCCTCAGGAATTTACGTCCCGTGGAAGAACACAGTGCCCATGGCTTTGTAGTCTTGCAAGTGGAAGGGCGATGCGCGAATTTTCTCAGGAGATTTGAGCATGCCTCAAGCTGCACGACTGGGCGATTTGATTGGCCATACGCCCCCTGGCGACGGCCCCAAAGGTGGCGGCGGCGGAGATCAGACTGGCAAGATTATCGGCCCTTGTTCCGGCAACGTGTTCACCAATGGCATCAAAGCGGCCCGAGCGCACGTCGACAAGACGGTGTGCTCAAAACATGACCAGGCGCCGCCGCCGATTGCGACCGGCAGTGCCACGGTGTTTATCAATAGTTTACCCGCAGCCAGGGTGGGCGACAAAACTGTCTGCAGTGCCTTCATGGGTAGATAGCGGCCAGGAATAGCCGTTCAACACGCTTTTGAGCATCGCCCGCAGCGACCGATGCAGGCCTCAGAGGTTGAGAGTTTTTCGGGCGTGCCCGAGCAGCGCGCCAGAGAGTGGCCGAGCTAGGCGCAAAGCACAGCCATAGCTCGGGCTATGGCGAGCATTTGCAACGACGAGCGGGCGCTTTCTGGCGTGATGAGCGGGCATGATCGAAAGACTCTCAGCCTCTCAGGCATCAACGGCCCGTTTCGCGGTATTGGCTAAATACCTGACCCATGAAATCGACGACTGCCCTGACCCGCGCGCTGGTGCGCAAACCGCCGTGCATCGATAGCCAGATATCCTGGTCCAGCTCGGGAATATGCGCAATTGCGGCCACCAGATCGTGCTGGTCATTGGCGAGAAAGGTGGCAAGCACGCCCAAGCCCGCGCCATGGGCCACGCCATCGAGAATGCCCAGTCCGTAACTGCATCGCATCCAGGGCACCGGACCGCCGGGCAGTGCGCGCAGCCAGCGGCCCGACTGGAACTCCGCGCGCGGCTCATCGAAACCGACGAACGGCATGCTTGCCCATTGCTGGTTCGCAAAGGCAGCCGCATGGCGCGTGGCAACATCGCGGCTGCAATACAGCCCGAACGACAAGGTGCCGATATGGCGGGTGACGAGGTCGAGCTGCTCGGGCCGATAAGGGCGAATCGCAATATCGGCTTCGCGCCGCGCCAGGCTGTAGGGCCGGTGGGAGGTGACGATTTCCACTTCGACGTTGGGATAGGCCTCATGAAATGGCGCGAACCGGGTCGTCAAGAAATACGATAGCCACTCGTCGGTATTGATCCGTACCACGCCGGAAGCGGCATGGGCGTTCTGGCGATCGCGCGTGCGCTCGACTTCCAGTGCGATCTCGCCCATTTGGTCGGCTAAAGCGACAACATCGGCGCCAAAGGCGGTTGGAATGCAACCGCCCTGGAAACGCTCGACGAGTTTCTGCCCGACCGCTTCTTCCAGGGCGTCAAGCCGGCGCGATAGCGTAGCCGGGCTGAGCCCGGCTTTCCGGGCGGCTCCCCGCAAGGTGCCTTCCTGTGCGATCAACGACAACAAACGCAGGTCATCCCAGTTCAGGTGTTTCATATTTGGAGCATGATGGCGCGATTTTACCTCTATGTGACCATTTATCGAGTATGCGATCATGCTGCCGAAACGTCAACCGGGTAGCCGGACGATGTCCGTAACGACAAACAAAGGATTTACATGCGCACATTCCGCGATCGCGTCAGGCACGCGCTTCTCTTCGAGGGCGTGGCCCTGGCCATCTTCATTCCCGGATCGGCACTCGTCTTCGACCAGCCGATCGAGCACATGGGCGTGATCGGCATTGCGTCGGCGACCATCGCCACGCTCTGGAATTTCGTCTTCAACATGGGATTCGACCGCGCCATGCTGCGCCTGCGCGGCAGCGTGCATAAAACGATGGCCATCCGGATCGCACACACCTTCCTGTTCGAGGCGGGACTGGTGATCATGCTGATCCCGATGATCGCCTGGTACCTGGGAATTGGCCTGTGGGCAGCGTTCTTGATGGATCTGGCGATCGTGACCTTCTACCTGGTCTACGGATTCCTGTTCAACATCGCCTACGACCGCCTGTTTCCCATCAATGCCGTGGCGGTGCCGTGCGCAGCTTGAGGGCCGCAAAACAGATGAGCGAGCAGGCAAGCGAAAGGAAGGCCTGATGCATTTTAGCGGCCCTCCCAGCGGCTCGTCGCTGGGTCATAGGTAACTCTGCCGTTTCGCCGCAATGCTTGCAACCGCTCATTCAACGTCATGTCGGCGCTCTCACCTGGCGATACCCCGGCCCGACGTCGATCGAGGCGCAGCGCTTCGTCACGGACAGCAACTACTGCCAATATTTCACCCAGATACAATGGGCGTTTCCCGAGCGCTTCAAGAATCAACGTGTCGATCGTTGAAAAGTCGGTCTTCAACTAACTTCCGACTATCAAAGAAAACTCTGTCTGGCTTTTTGGATCCAGCCCCTCGAAAAAATGTTCGTCGGCGTCGGCGAAGAATTCGCAGGACAGATTATTGAGTTTAAACAGAAAAATCCCCATCATGAGCTTTTGTCCAGACTCGCCGATAACGAGCTCCAGCAAATCGTCATCGTCTTTCCACCTTGCTTCGTAAGTGACAGTAATCGGTGTCGGAAAAATTTCACGCTCTGGCTGCCATCCGTTATTTCCGGGCGATATATGCTCGTTGTGTTCGGTAACCGCAGTGACGAAATGTTCGTATTGGTCAAACTTCCGCTGGCCCAGGGACCAATAAACATCGTTCATTAACATGTGGAGCCTTCTATCATTTCGAATGACGGCTTGTGGCCGATCTCTGCCGATTGTACTCGATGGAAAAGTTGGGTAGGCCACGTCGGCAGCGCCCGATCCGAAGCCCGCATCCGGCCTGGATTGGTTCTGACGATAGGTCCACATATCAAGGACCTGATCACAGGCGGCAAGGATGCCTGGATTGAAGCTCCCGCGTTGCCGGTTGCTGAAGGGATTAAACATGGCTGGAGCCTGACAGCTAACGACTTCTTCTGCCCGTTTGAAGACATTGGGACAGGCCCAAGAGCCAAGCCAACGATCTCATCAGGCGCGCCCGGCTCCGATCCTCTTCCAGTACAACAATGTGCCCGTCAGGCCACCGTGCGGTTTGAGCGCGAAATCGGGAATTTCTCCCGTCAGCGTAAAACCATGTTTCTCGTAGAGCCCGGCCGCGCCGCCCTCGCTGGCGGTATCGAGCACCAGCAGGGTCTTGCCGCGCTCCACGGCGGCGGCTTCGGCAGCACGTAGCAGGGCTGCCGCGATGCCGCGTCCACGGCAACGCGGCACAGTCATCATCTTGGCGATTTCCGCGCGGTGCGGCTGGTTGGGCGGGCAGTCGAGCAGCAGACTCACCGTCGCCACCAGTTGATCATCGTCGAAAGCGCCGAACACGATGCGCTGGCCATCCGCAGCCGCTAGCAGCGCGCGCTCCCAGAAGGAGCGCGCTTCCCGGGCGGCCAGCGGATGCATGAAGCCGACCGAGCCGCCGTGCGCGACAACCTCTGACAGCAATGCGGCCAGGTTCCCGATCAGCGCCGGAGTGGCGGCCAGCGGACGAATCTGTAGGATTTTCATGCGCTCAACTCCTTGAAAGTACAACGACGTAACGGCAGGTGTTTGCCCCATCGTTGGCGATTGTCACCTCGGACGGTGGCCCGAAGCCGAGGCAGTCGCCGCTTTCCAGCAGGTGCTGCTCGCCGCCTTCAAGTACGCTCAACGGCCCCGCCTGGACCCAGATCGCCTGGCGGATGTGCGCGTACGACGAGGCCGGCAGCACGACGCGCTGGCCGGGTGGCATGTCAACTTGCACGATTTCGACTGGATGGTCGGGACGCGCGAAGACCTGCCTGCGCAAGTAGCCGCTGGCCGGGTCGCGCCAGACGGCCTGCTGCGCCGCGCGCACTACGCGGCTGGCGTCGTCATGGCCTTCGGCGCGCAGCAACAGGCCGGCCAGGGACAGGTCGAAGGCGCCGGCCTGCCGCACCAGAATAACGGCCGTGGGGCTGGTTTCCGCGCGCTCGATCTTACTGATGGTGGCCTTTGCCACGCCGGACTTGCTTGCCAGATCGGCCAGCTACCAGCAGCGCGCATCGCGTTCGAGGCGAACCCTGCGGGCTAGTGCCGCACTCACATCGTCCATTAAAGTATTCGTTCGTCCACTAGTTAACGTTATGGGAGAGGGGGCCTGGACGCCTTGGTTTTACACCGCCGCCTGATCCCGCTCCGGATGGCACTGCGGACACGATTTTTCGTACACGTACAGCGGTGAGAGCTGGTCGCGCGGCGTCACCACCGCGCGGCAGGCGAAGCACTGCACCGTCGTCACCGTCGCCTCTAACTGCGGATTGAGCGCGGTGCGGTAGTCGAACACGAAGCAGTCGCCCTTGTAATGGGCGCCGCCGACTTCCTCGAAATACTTCAAGATCCCGCCGTCGAGCTGGTACACGCTCTCGTAGCCGATATTTTTCATGTGGATCGCCGCCTTTTCGCAGCGGATGCCGCCGGTGCAAAACGTCACCACGGTCTTGCCTTGCAATTGCTCGCGGTGCTGCGCCACCACCTCGGGAAACTCGCTGAACTTGTCGATCCGGTAGTCCAGGGTGTTTTCAAACGTGCCCACATCGACCTCGAAGGCATTGCGCGTTTCCATCATCACCACCTCGCGGCCTTCATCGTCGACGCCGTTGTCGAGCCAGCGCTTGAGCGTGCTCGCCTCGACCGCCGGCGCGCGCCCCTTTTCGGGCTGGATCAGCGGCATGCGCATGGTGATGATTTCTTTCTTGATCTTCACCAGCATGCGCTTGTGCGACTGCTCTTCCGAATAGCTTTCCTTGACCTCGATATCGGCAAAGCGCGCATCGGCGCGGACCCACGCCAGGTACTCGTCGATGTGCGAGCGCGGGCCGGACAGGAACATATTGATTCCCTCCGGCGTCAACAGAATCGTGCCCTTGAGCGCCAGGCGCTTGCAGATATCCTGGTACAGGGGACGCATTTCCTCAATGTTGTCGAAAGTGACAAACTTGTAGGCGGCGATATTGACGTGAGCGGCAGCTGCGGCGATGGCGGCATGCGCTTCAGCTTGTAAAGCAGTATTAGCTTGCATGGGAGCGAAGGATCGGTGGACGATCGGAAAACGGGGAAGCCGATATTATAGAACAATGTCCACGTTGGCATCAGGGGTATGTGGCGGCGCCACGCGCTTTTCTCGCGCAAGCCGCCAGCGCGGTAAAATAGCACTCTTTGTACAGCAGGCGAAACACACATGAGTACCGATGTCATCGAAGCCGGGAGCGCCACGCTCGCCGCGCCAGCCAAGCCGGCCGCACCGGCCTTCGTCCACCTGCGTGTACATTCCGAGTATTCGATCGTCGATGGCCTGGTGCGCATCGACGACATCGTCGCCGCCGCCGCCAAGGACAAGCAGCCGGCCTTGGCCATGACCGACCTGGCCAACCTGTTCGGCATGGTCAAGTTCTACAAATCGGCGCGCGGCAAGGGCATCAAGCCGGTCATCGGCGTGGACGCCTGGATTAGCAACGACGACAACCGCGACAAGCCATCGCGCCTGCTGCTGCTGGCCAAGAACCGCATGGGCTACCTGCAGCTGTGCGAACTGCTCTCCAAAGCCTGGCTGAGCAACCAGCACAAGGGCCGCGCCGAAATCCGCCCCGAGTGGCTCGAGGCGCTGGCCGCCAGCGCTTCGACCCTGTCGCCCGGCGAGAGCCAGGCCAATGGCCTGATCGTGCTCTCGGGCGCGCACTTCGGCGACGTCGGCACCGCCATCGAAAACGGCAACCTGGCCCTGGCCGAACGCTGCGCCCAGCGCTGGGCGGCGGTCTTTCCCGGCCACTTCTACATCGAAGTGCAGCGCGCCGGCCAGCCCAACCAGGAAGCCCAGGTGCGCCACGCGGTCGCGCTGGCCGCCAAACTGGGCCTGCCGGTGGTCGCCACCCACCCGATCCAGTTCCTCTCGCCCGAAGAATTCATCGCCCACGAAGCGCGCACCTGCATCGCCGAAGGCGAAATGCTGGCCAACGCCAAACGGGTCAAGCGCTTCAACGAAGAGATGCGCTTCAAGTCGCAGGCCGAGATGGCCGAGCTGTTCGCCGACATGCCGGCGGCCCTGGCCAACTCGGTCGAAATCGCCAAGCGCTGCAACGTCGTGCTCACCCTCGGCAAGCCGCAACTGCCGAACTTCCCCACGCCGCCCGGCATGACGATCGACCAGTTCCTGGTCTCCGAATCGCAGGCCGGCCTGGAACAGCGCCTGCTTCACCTGTACCCGGACCCGGTCAAGCGCGAAGCGGCGCGCCCGCGCTACGAAGCGCGCCTCAAGTTCGAGACCGATACGATCTGTAACATGAAGTTCCCCGGCTACTTCCTGATCGTGGCCGAGTTCATCAAGTGGGCCAAGGAAAACGGCGTGCCGGTCGGCCCGGGCCGCGGTTCGGGCGCCGGTTCGCTGGTGGCGTATTCGCTGCTCATCACCGATCTCGATCCCTTGCAGTACAACCTGCTGTTCGAACGCTTCTTGAATCCCGAACGCGTCTCGATGCCCGACTTCGACATCGACTTTTGCCAGGAAGGGCGCGACAAGGTCATCCAGCACGTCAAGGACTTGTACGGCAAGGAGGCGGTCTCGCAGATCGCCACCTTCGGTACCATGGCGGCCAAGGGCGCGATCCGCGACGTCGGCCGCGTGCTCGATTTCGGCTACAACTTCTGCGACGGCATCTCCAAGCTGATTCCCTTCAAGCCGGGCAAGCCGGTGACGATCGCCGACGCCATCGAAGAAGAACCGATGCTCAAGGAGCGCCTCGAGAACGAGGACGAGGTCAAGCAGTTGCTGGCGCTGGCGCAGCAGGTCGAAGGCATCGCCCGTAACATCGGCATGCACGCAGGCGGCGTGCTGATCGCCCCCGGCAAGCTCACCGACTTCTGCCCGCTGTACACCCAGGGCGGCGACTCCGGCGTGGTCTCGCAGTACGACAAGGACGACGTGGAGGCCGTGGGCCTGGTCAAGTTCGACTTTTTGGGCCTGACCACGCTCACCATTCTCGACCGCGCGGTACGCTACATCAAGCAGCTCGACCCGGCCAACGCCGACTTCGCGCTCGAAAAGCTGCCGCTCAACGACAAGGCGTCCTACGAGCTGCTGACCAAGGCCAAGACGGTTGCGGTATTCCAGCTCGAGTCGCGCGGCATGCAGGGCATGCTGAAAGACGCGCGTCCCGACCGCTTCGAGGACATCATCGCGCTCGTCGCGCTGTATCGTCCCGGCCCGATGGACCTGATTCCCGACTTCTGCAAGCGCAAGCACGGCGAGCGTTTCGACTATCCCGACCCGCGCACCGAATCCATTTTGTCCGAAACCTACGGCATCATGGTGTATCAGGAGCAGGTCATGCAGATGGCGCAGATCGTCGGCGGCTACTCGCTCGGCGGCGCCGACATGCTGCGCCGCGCGATGGGCAAAAAGAAGGCCGAAGAGATGGCCGAGCACCGCGAGATCTTCCGCGCCGGTGCCGCCAAGGATGGCCTGACGGCCGAAAAGGCCGACGAGATTTTCGACTTGATGGAAAAGTTCGCCGGCTACGGCTTTAACAAGTCGCACGCCGCCGCCTACGCGCTGCTGTCGTACCACACGGCCTACCTGAAGGCGCACCACACGGCCGCCTTCATGGCCGCCAACCTGTCGCTGGCGATGGACGACACCGACAAGATCAAGATCCTGGTCGAGGACTCGCTGGACGTGTGCGGCCTCACGCTGCTGCCGCCCGATATCAACCATTCCGACTACCGCTTCATGCCGGAAGGTCCGCCACCGTCCGTCACCGGCAAGCGCGTCACCAACATCCGTTACGGGCTGGGCGCGGTCAAGGGCTCGGGCCAGTCGGCGATCGAGGCGATCATCGCCGCGCGCACGGCCGGCGGGCCGTTCACCGACCTGTTCGATTTCTGCAAGCGGGTCGACCGCAAGCAGATCAACCGCCGCACCATCGAATCCCTGATCCGCAGCGGCGCGTTCGACTGCTTCAAGGTCGACCGCGCGATCTTGCTGGCCTCGGTGCCGTTCGCGGTCGAAGTGGCCGACCAGGCCTCGGCCTCGGTCAACCAGGTCAGCCTGTTCGGCGGCGACGACAGCGACCTGGTGGCCCCGCCGGAGTACGTCAAGGCGACCCCGTGGACCGACCGCCAGAAGCTGTCCGAAGAAAAGATCGCGCTCGGCTTTTACCTGTCGGGGCACATGTTCGATTCGTTTGCGACCGAGGCGCGGCGCTTTGCGCGCACCAAGCTGACCGACCTGGAACCGTCGCGCGAGCCGCGCATGATGTGCGGCGTGATCACCGGCGTGCGCACCCAGATGACCCAGCGCGGCAAGATCCTGATCGTCTCGCTCGACGACAAGAGCGGCACGGTGGAAGTGACGGTGTACAGCGAAGTGGTCGAGTCGAACAAGAACATCTTCAAGGAAGACGAGTTTTTGGCGGTGGTGGGCAAGGTGTCGGAAGACCGCTTCAACGGCGGCTTGCGCATCACGGCCGAGAAGGTGTTCGACCTGACCTCGGCGCGCGTGCATTACGGGCGCCAGCTCGGCTTGTACCTGCCGGGCAAGGTGGCTTCGTCGAAGATCGCCGAAGTGCTGCAACCGTACCGCGCCATGACTGGCTTGCCGGTCGCGATGCGGGTCAAGCCGCAGGGCGTCGATTGCACCTTGCAGTTCGGGGACGACTGGCGGGTGGCGCCGTCGGACGCATTGACACTGGCGCTGGAACAGGTGCTGGGGGCACGCGAGGTCGCGGTGGAGTATTAAGCGGCCGGGCGGCGCTCAAAAAACGGCCGCCGCCTTTTGATTCCTGCGAAAGCGCCGCCATACCTTGATCTTGCGGCTCGCCGTCTGCCTGACCCGGAACACGAAACTCCCCGCCAGCGCGCGTTCCACCTGGCGGATCATGCGCACATCGTGCTCGCGGTCCACCGATACCGTCTGCGCCGCGCGCACCGCCGCCAGCATGCTGGCGCAGTCGCCGAACAGGCTCTCCATGAACACCGCTTTGATGGCGGCGCGCACGCGCCGCCCGCTTGCGCGCGGCAATTCGTACGAGTCCTTGACCACGCCGATAAAAAAATACCCGGCCGCGATATCGAAGTGGGTCTTCACCGATGCATCAACCCCACGCCGCTCCAGATGCTCGCGCGCGACCAGCAGCGCCCCCGCCAGGTCCAGGCACCACTTCTCGGAAATGAGCTTGGTGATGCTGGCCGGGTGCTGGCGGTAGTCGATGATCGGATGCGGCAGGTACAGCAGACTGGCGCACTGGCTCAATAGCCGGGGCAGTGTGGACACGTCCTCGAATACGCGCCCGGGCGGGAACACGGGCGCTTCCAGCTGCTCATACACGGCGCGCTTGAAGACTTTGGCCCACACATACATCTGGCGGTCGGCAAAAAACGTATTGAGGATGGTGGCCTGGTCGCGCAGCAGCGCATGCGGATAGCGCAGGCCGACCCGGTGCGATTTGTCTTCCTGATCCGGCAGCCACACGCGGAAGTCGCAGGCGATGACGTCCGGATGGTGCGCGTCGATGGCCTGCTCGAGCGCCGCCAGCGAGCCGGCCAGCAGGCGGTCGTCGCTGTCGACGAACACGATGTACTCGCCGCGGGCAGCGGCCAGGCCCTGGTTGCGCGCCACCGCGATACCCTGGTTGTCCTGCGCCAGCACCGTGTATGCCACCTGCGGGCATGCCTCGAGCAGGGTGCGCACGCGCGCCAGGGTGGCGTCGCGCGAGCCGTCGTCGATGACGATCAGCTCATGGCGCGGCCCCATCTGGTCGAGCACCGATGCCAGGCACGCCACGATGTAGTTCTGCACATTCCAGGCGGGGACGATGATGCTCAATAGCGGCAGCGGCGCTGCGGCGTGCATGCTCATGGACGCAGTCAGCGCGCCAGCCCGACCGGCGCGCGAATGATCTTGTCGACCTGGCTCTGGTACACCAGCTTGTCGTGATGGGCCGCCTGGTCGCGATTGCGCTCCTTGTGCCACAGGTGGAACACCTCGGTGGCGAAGGCGCCGTCCTTGCGCCGCACGCCGGCGTTAAACAGGCGCACCACGAAATCGGCATCTTCATGACCCCAGCCGGAGAACGATTCGTCGAAACCGTTCACACGCTCGATGTCGCTGCGCCAGGCGCTCATGTTGCAGGACTTGATGCGGCGCATGGTAAAGCCGCGCCGCACCCGCCCCACGTCGGGCAGGCGGATTGCCAGCTGCAGGATCTTCTGGATATTCCCGGCGCGCCAGGCGCGCCACCACACGTCCAGGCCCGCCTCGTGCAAGTCGCGCTGTTCGGCCAGGGTGGCGCGGGTAAATTCGGGACACAGCAGCACGCGGCTGCCGGTGATCATGCAGCCCGCCTGCGCCAGGCGCCGGTGGCTGGCCACGAAATCCTTGCGCGGCACGCAGTCGCCGTCGAGGAAAATCACGTAATCGCCGCGCGCTGCCAGCACGCCCTGGTTGCGCGCGCGCGCCACGCGGAAACCGTCGTCGGGCTGCCACACATACACCAGGCGGCGCTGCGTACTCGCCGCGATGCGTTCGACGCAGTGGCGGGTCGCCTCGGTCGACCCATCGTCGGTGACGATGATCTCGAAATCCTCGTCATCCTGCGCCAGGCAGGCGCGCAGAACCGCGTCCAGGGCATCGGGCCGGTTGTAGGTGGTGACGATCAGAGAAATGGTGTGCGGACGTGACAAGATGGACTCCCGGTGAAACGACATTCACTGCCAGCGGCAGCGCCCAACGCGTACATACCTATTATACGTCCCCGCCGCGCAAGGTCCAGCGCTTACGGCATCAAAGCGGGACATCCACGCGCGCCATGTCACGCCAGTCCGCGCAGTGCGCGCACGGTGTGCCCGGCGGCGCGCTGGCGCACCAGCGCGCGGTTGCTCGAGGCTTCGTCGCGCGCGTTTTCGCGGTGCCACAAATGAAACACTTCGGTGGCAAACGCGCCATCCTTGCGGGCCACGCCGGCGTTAAACAGGCGCACCACGAAGTCGGCGTCCTCGTGCCCCCAGCCCTCGAAGCTTTGGTCGAAGCCGTTGACGGTGTCGATGTCGCTGCGCCAGGCCGCCATGTTGCAGCCCTTGATGCGGCGCCAGCTGAAGCGCTTTTGCACCCGCCCCAGGTCGGGCAGCTTGAACAGCAATTGCAGCACCTTGTTGAGGTGCCCGCGCGCGCGCAGGGCCAGCTTTTCGCCGACAGCGAGCGTGTGCAGGTCGCGCTTGTCAGCCAGCACGCGCTGCGTGAAGGCGTCGTCGAGCAGGATGCGGCTGCCGGTGACCATGCAGCCCGGCTGCGCCAGTGCGCGATGGCGCGCCACGAAATCGCGTTGCGGGATGCAGTCGCCGTCGAGCAGCACGATGTACTCGCCGCGCGAGGCCAGGATGCCCTGGTTGCGCGCCATCGCCAGCCGGAAGCCCTGGTCCGGCTGCCACACATGGCGCAGCGGCACCGTCGCCCGCGTTTGCAGGCGCGCGACACAGGCGCGGGTCGGCTCGCCCGAACCGTCGTCGGCGATGATGATTTCGAACTGCCTGTCGCTCTGCGCAAAGCAGGCGTCGACCACGGCTTCGAGCGCGTCGGGCCGGTTGTAGGTGGCGACGATGATGGAAATGAGGACGTCGGCGCGCATCTAGCTACCCTGCGAGGTGAACTTGCCCGGCGCCGTCTGCTGGCGTGCGCTCACATACAGGGAGCCGGCCAGCAGCAGGAACCAGTAGGCTTCCGTCACATCCCACAGCAGGCTGTTGAACGAGGAGCTGACCACATAGATCACCCACAGCAGCACCAGCGCATCGGCATGGAAGGAGCGCGTGCGCAGGGCCGGGCGCAGCAGGCTGCCCAGCATGGCGAAATACAGCAGCAGGCCGGGCACGCCAAGCTGCGCGGCGATCAGCAGGAATTCGCTGTGCGGCTGGTGGCGCGTATGTCCGAGTTTGTCCTCGGGCCAGTCGCGCAGCGCGGTCGGCGCATACACCTCGGCGAACGAGCCGGTCCCGAGGCCAGCGAGCGGGTGGGCGGCGATGATGCTGGAGCCGACCCGCAGATAACTCATGCGCAGGCCGTTGGGCGAGCGTTTCTGGTCGGTGCGCACCTCGGTGATCAGGTCATCGGTGCGCAGCTTGAAGTTGTTCGAGCTGGCGTAAAAACCCACGAACAGCAGCACGATGGCCGCCATGCCGCAGCTGGTGCGCAGCAGCGTAAAGCGCACCCGCAGCAGGAACAGCACCACCATGCCCGCGAACAGGGCGACGTAGCCGGTGCGGCCCTGGTTGAGGAAAATGATCGGGAAGCTGAACAGGATCCCGGCCGCCACGCACGCCACGCGCGCGCGCGCGCCCTGGACGTAGGTGGCGCCGAGCAGGCAGGTGACGGTGGCAAAACTGAGCAGGATGCCGATCGTGATGTGATTCTTGAACGAAAACGAATCCTTGGCGTCGCCGATGCGCCACCAGCCTTGTGGGGAGGCCGGCATCAGGTCGTGCCAGACCAGGTAGTTCGAGGTGGCCAGCACCGCCGCGCCGCCGAAAAACGCCGCCAGCGCGCGCGCCGGCATGGTGCGGTCGCGCATACTGGTGGCTACGGCAATCGGCAGCACCAGCAGGCGCGAATATTTTTTCAGGGCCGAGGCAATGTCCGCGTGCGGACCGATCGACCAGCTTGCGCCCAGCGCCAGCAGCGCCAGCAAACCGATCGCCAGCAGCGCCGGCGGGGTGCGTAGCGCAGCGCGCAGCGGGGCGCTGGTGGCCAGGGCAGCGACAAAACAGAGCAGGCAAAAACCGGCGAAGACATTCGTCAGCCAGGTGGAAAAGGGTACGCAGAACAGCGCCAGCAAGAGCAGGGTCTGGACCGCGCGCTCGAGCCGTGTAATCGGAAAACCGGGAGAATCTTGCATTTTGGCAATAGCCTTCTTAAGCGATCTGGGTCGTGCATGCCGCGCTGGCAGCGTGGCGACAGCGGGCGCCGGCCTTCGCGCCAGCGGCCCCCGTAAAATTCGTTCGCCATTTTACAGTACGCCCCGCAGGTGGCACGGCGCCGCCTGGCGCGCGCATGGGGAAGCGCCGCCGCGGCCCGATTTGGGACCGGCGAATGTTAGTTGTGGCCGCACCCGGACCGCGTGTGCGAGAATGTCGAGCCTCTGGTACAGGCCGCGTCTTTACAGGCGCGCCATGCCGCAACCGGACCAGGTTCGAAGGGTCTACTGGAATGGGCGCTAGCCTGAACGCGAAAGAAAACGATGGAAAATAGTGTCATAGTCCGGCGCCTGCTGGCTATCGTCAAACCGTACCGTGCGCGCGCGCTGATGTCGCTGCTGGCCATGGCCGGCACCGCCGTCACCGAGCCGGCGCTCGGCTACGCGCTGCAACTGCTGATCGACAAAGGCTTCGGTCCGCACCGGGTCGAATTTTCCCTGTGGCTGGTGCCGCTGGTGCTGCTGTCGATCTTCATCGGGCGCGGCATCTTCACCTTCTCCACCGCCTACCTGAACAACTGGGTGATCAGCCGCGTGCTCAACGACCTGCGGCGCATGGTGTTCGACCGCTTGCTGCGCCTGCCGGTGGCGCGCTTTCACGAAGAATCGACCGGCAAGATCATCAACGTCGTCATCGGCGACGTGCGCCAGGTGGTCGACATGATCAACTCCGTATTCGTAGCCTACGTGCGCGATTCGCTCGTCATCGCCGGCCTGCTGCTGATGCTGATGTGGACCAACTGGAAGCTGACCCTGATCGCGCTGGTGGTCATGCCGGTCACCGCCGCCATCGTGCGCACCACCGCCAAGCGCATGCGCCGCCTGAGCCGCGACAACCAGCGCGTGACCGCCGAAATGACCCAGGTGGTCGAAGAAGCGGCGCGCGGGCACCAGGTGATCCGCGTGTTCGCCGGCGAGCGTTACGAGCGCGAACGGTTCGAACAGCGCAGCGGCGCGCTGCTCGGCTTCTCGCAGCGCATCACGGTCGCCAGCGCCGCCACCGTGCCGGTCACCCAGAGCGCCACCGCGCTGGCGGTGTCGGTGGTGATCGTCATCGCCATGAGCTCCGGGATGACCCAGGGCGAATTCATCAGCTTCATCACCATGATGCTGATGCTGCTCGCGCCCCTCAAGTCGCTGGTGGGCGTGAACGGTCCGCTGCAGCGCGGCATGGCCGCCGCCGAAACCGTGTTCGCCATGATCGACACGCCGCTCGAAGCCGATCCCGGCAAGGTCGTCCTGGAGCGCGCGCGCGGTCATCTGCAGTTCCAGAACGTCCAGTTCCGCTACAGCGAGAACAACCCGCTGGCGCTCAACGATGTCACGCTCGACGTGCTGCCGGGGCAGACCGTGGCGCTGGTGGGCATGTCGGGCGGCGGCAAGTCGACCTTCGTGAACCTGGTGACGCGCTTTTACTCGCCTGAGAAAGGGCGCATCCTGCTCGACGGCGTGGCATATGAAGACATCACCCTGCCAAGCCTGCGCGCGCAGCTGGCCATGGTCAGCCAGAACGTGGTGCTGTTCGACGACACCCTGGGCGCCAACATCGCCTACGGCGCCGAACGGGTCGACCCGGCGCGCCTGGCCGCAGCCATCAAGGCGGCCCACCTGGACGATGTGGTGGCGGCCCTGCCGGAAGGCGTCAATACGCCGATCGGCGAAAACGGCATGCGCCTGTCGGGCGGCCAGCGCCAGCGCGTGGCGATCGCGCGCGCCATCTACAAGGACGCGCCGATCCTGATCCTGGACGAAGCCACCTCCGCCCTCGACAACGAATCCGAGCGCGCGGTGCAGGGCGCGCTCGACACCCTGATGGCCGGGCGCACCACGCTCGTCATCGCGCACCGCCTCTCGACCATCGAACGGGCCGACCGCATTGTGGTGCTCGACCAGGGGCGGATCGTGGAAGCGGGCCGCCATGACGAACTGCTGGCGCACGACGGCATGTACGCCAACCTGTACCGCCTGCAGTTCGCCAACAAGTCGGAAAACAAGGCCGAAGCATGAGCGAGGCACGCACCCTGGTCATCTCGCCGAACTGGATCGGCGACGCCGTCATGGCCCAGCCGCTGCTGCAACTGTTAAAGCGGCAGCATCCGGGGCGTCCGATCGACGTGCTGGCGCCGCCCTCGGTGGCGCCGGCGTGGCGCGCCATGATCGAGGTCGACAGCGTGCTCGAAACCCCGTTCCGCCACGGCGCGCTGCAACTGCGCGAGCGCTGGCGCTACGCCAAGGTGCTGCGCGCGCGCGGCTACGTCGACGCCTACGTGCTGCCCAACACGATCAAGTACGCCCTCATCCCCTGGCTGGCGGGCATCGCGCGCCGGGTCGGCTACAAGGGCGAGATGCGCTACGGCCTGCTCAACGTGGTCCATCACGACGACCGCCCGAAGCGCGCAATGGTGCCGTTCTACGCCGCCTTGGCCGCTGCGCCCGATGAGGCCTCGTACAGTGTACTGCGCGCCGCCGTGCCGCGCCCGGGCATGTGGGTCGATCCGCAGCAGATTGCCCTGGTGCGTGCGCGCCACGGCATGGGTGGGGCGGGGCGGCTGGTGGTGTTTGCGCCGGGCGCCGAATTCGGCGCCGCCAAGCGCTGGCCGGCGCGCCACTTCGCCGCGCTGGCGCAATCGGTGCGCGCACAGGACCCGTCGGCGCACATCGCCTTGCTCGGCTCGCCCAAGGACCGTGAAGCCTGCGCCGAGATCACGGCCCTCACCGGCACCGACGGCATCCACAACGTGGCCGGCGCCACCTCGCTCAGCGAAGCGATCGCGCTGATTGCCGGCGCGGCCGCGGTGGTGGCCAACGATTCCGGCCTGCTGCACATTGCCTCGGCGCTGAACCGGCCGGTGATTGCCCTGTACGGACCGACCGACCCCGACCACGCCCCCCCGTTTTCCGACGTCGCCCGTTCGATCTCGCTGCGGCTGGCCTGTTCGCCGTGCCGCCAGCGCGAATGCCCGCTGGGTCACCACGACTGCATGGAAAAGCTCGAGCCAGGCATGGTCTGGCACGAGCTACGCCAGATGTAAGCCCACCCCACCCCCGGTGTCAGGTCTGACATTCGGACACGAGCTCGACTTTAGATGCTGTCACCCCCGGTGTCTGACACCGGGTTTGATCAATGCCTGGCACCAAGTTTGACCATTTAAGGTCGAGGCCGTGTCCGAATGTCAGACCTGACACCGCAGTGGGAGGTGAAATGTGATGCTGGCAAGGGTATGATGTGAAGTCGTCATCGTCAGCCAGCGTGGCTGCTTTCAGGATCTTCCATGAACCATCCCGTCATTCCGATCGTGCCCCAGGCCAGCAGCCGCCAGCGCAAGCGCGAGGCGCCCAAGGGCCGGCGCGTCGATCCGCACGCCTTGCTGGAAGTGCAGGCCTTGCTCGGCGCGCAATCGCGCCAGCGCGACCTGCTCATCGAGCACTTGCACACAATCCAGGATGCCTTCGGCTGCCTGTCGCACGCGCACCTGGCGGCGCTGGCGCAGGAAATGAAGCTGGCCCAGGCCGAAGTCTATGAAGTGGCCACCTTCTACCACCATTTCGACGTCGTGCGCGAGGGCGGGAGCGCGCCCCCGGCCTTGACGGTGCGCGTCTGCAACGGCCTCTCGTGCGAGATGGCCGGCGCGCGCGACCTGCTCGAGCGCCTGCCCGCCATCGTCGGCGCTGGCGTGCGCGTGCTCGCCGCGCCCTGCATCGGCCGCTGCGAGCAGGCGCCGGCGGCGGTGGTCGGCCAGCACCCGCTCGCCCACGCCAGCTGCGACTCGGTGGCCGCCGCAGTGAGCCACGGCCACACTACCCATGAACCGAGCGGCTACATCGATTACGACAGCTACCGCAGCGCCGGCGGTTACGTCCTGGCGCGTGCCTGCCACGACGGCCAGCGCGATGCCGACACGCTGATCGCCACCATGGAGGAGTCGAGCCTGCGCGGCCTCGGCGGCGCCGGTTTTCCGACCGGGCGCAAATGGCGCATCGTGCGCGGCGAGCCGGGACCGCGCCTGATGGCGATCAATATCGACGAGGGCGAGCCGGGCACCTTCAAGGACCGCTATTACCTCGAACGCGACCCGCACCGTTTCCTCGAAGGCGCGCTGGTGGCGGCCTGGGTGGCTGGCGTCGACACCATCTATATCTACCTGCGCGACGAATACCACGGCTGCCGCGCGATGCTCGCGACCGAACTGGCGCGCCTGCGCGCCGACCCGCCGTTCACCCCCATGCCCGAGTTCATCCTGCGCCGTGGCGCCGGCGCCTACATCTGCGGCGAAGAATCGGCGATGATCGAATCGATCGAGGGCAAACGCGGCATGCCGCGCCTGCGCCCTCCGTACGTGGCCCAGGTCGGCCTGTTTGGCTTGCCAACCCTGCAGCACAACTTCGAAACCCTGCACTGGGTGCGCGCCATCATGGAGCACGGCGCCGCCTGGTACAGCGCCCAGGGCCGCCACGGGCGCAAGGGCTTGCGCTCGTTTTCGGTCTCGGGCCGGGTGCGCGAACCGGGTGTCAAGCTGGCGCCGGCCGGCATCACCGTGCAGGAGCTGATCGACGAATACTGCGGCGGCATGGCGCCCGGCCACCAGTTCTACGGCTACCTGCCGGGCGGCGCCTCGGGCGGCATCCTGCCGGCCGCGCTGGGCGCGATCCCGCTCGACTTCGACACCTTGCAGCCGTACGGCTGCTTCATCGGCTCGGCCGCCGTGGTGGTGCTGTCGGACCAGGATTCGGCGGTGGCCGCCGCGCGCAACACGATGCGCTTCTTCAAGGACGAATCGTGCGGCCAGTGTACGCCGTGCCGGGTCGGCACCGCCAAGGCGCTGGCGCTGATCGGGCAAGCGCAATGGGACACGCCGCTCCTGGCCGAGCTGTCGCAGGTGATGCGCGACGCTTCCATCTGCGGCCTCGGCCAGGCCGCGCCCAATCCGGTCGATTGCGTCGTCAAGTACTTTTCTCATGAACTGGTGCAGCCATGAATGCGATCGGCAGGAACAAGCAAGCGGCCTTGCGGGGCGCGCCCGTGGAGTTCGAAATCAACGGCCGGCGGGTAGCCGCCTTTGCCCATGAAACCCTGATCGAGGTGGCCGCGCGCGAAGGCATCGAGATTGCGCGCCTGTGCTATAAACCGGGCATGGACACGGCCGGCAACTGCCGCGCATGCATGGTGGAGATCGACGGCGAGCGCGTGCTGGCGCCGTCCTGCTGCCGCCATCCGGCCGCCGGCATGAAGGTCACAACCAACAGCGCGCGCGCCGTGGCCGCGCAAAAAATGGTGCTCGAACTGCTGCAGTCGGATATGCCCGAACGCGCTTACACGCGCCACAACGAAGTCGATTTCTGGGCGCGCAAGCTGGCCCTTGGCCAGCCGCGCTTCGCCGCGCGCAGCCAGCCGGCGCGCGACGCTTCCCACGCGGCCATTACCGTCAATCTCGACGCCTGCATCGCCTGCACGCGTTGCGTGCGCGCCTGCCGCGACGAGCAGGTCAACGACGTGATCGGCCTGGCCTGGCGCGGCGAGCACGCAAAAATCGTGTTCGACATGGACGATGCGATGGGCGACTCCACCTGCGTCGGCTGCGGCGAATGCGTGCAGGCTTGCCCGACCGGCGCCTTGAGCCCTGCGCGCGACGCCGCCCTGGCGGTGCCGGACAAGCAGGTCGAGTCGGTCTGCCCGTACTGCGGCGTGGGCTGCCAGCTGACTTACAACATCAAGGACAACAAGATCCTGTTCGTCGAGGGACGCGACGGCCCGGCCAACCGCGAACGCCTGTGCGTCAAGGGCCGCTACGGCTTCGATTACGCGCACCATCCGCAGCGCCTGACGGTGCCGCTGATCCGCCGTCTCGACGCGCCCAAGAGCGGCGAATTTTCCATGGACCCGGCGCGCGTGCTCGACGTGTTCCGCGAAGCGAGCTGGGACGAGGCGCTCGACGCCGCCGGCGGCGCGCTGGCGCGCATCCGCGATACGCACGGCAAGCGCGCGCTGGCCGGCTTCGGCTCGGCCAAGGGCAGCAACGAAGAAGCCTACCTGTTCCAGAAGCTGGTGCGCACCGGCTTTGGCAGCAACAACGTCGATCACTGCACGCGCCTGTGCCACGCCTCGTCGGTCGCGGCGCTGCTGGAAGGAATCGGCTCGGGCGCGGTATCGAACCCGGTGATGGACGTGACCCTGGCCGAGGTGGTGATCGTCATCGGCGCCAACCCGACCGTGAACCATCCGGTGGCGGCCACCTGGATCAAGAACGCGATCAGGAACGGCACCAAGCTGGTGGTGTGCGACCCGCGCCGCTCGGACCTGGCGCGCAGCGCGCACCGCTACCTGCAGTTCAAGCCCGATACCGACGTGGCCCTGCTCAACGCGATGATGCATGTGATCGTGGCCGAAGGCCTGGTCGACCAGGACTTCATCGCCAGCCGCACCATCGGCTACGCCGAACTGGAACAGAATGTGGCCGGCTACAGCCCGGAACTGATGGCGCCCATCTGCGGCGTCGACGCCGACACCATCGGCTACGTGGCGCGCCTGTACGCCACCTCGAAAGCGTCGATGATCCTGTGGGGCATGGGCATTTCGCAGCACATCCACGGCACCGACAACGCGCGCTGCCTGATCGCGCTGGCCCTGATGACCGGCCAGATCGGGCGCCCCGGCACCGGCCTGCATCCGCTGCGCGGCCAGAACAACGTGCAGGGCGCGTCCGACGCGGGCCTGATCCCGATGATGTTCCCCGATTACCAGCGCGTGGACAATCCGCAAGCGCTGGCCAAATTCGAGCAGGCCTGGGGCATGCCGCTCGACTCCACACCCGGCCTGACGGTGGTCGAAATCATGCACGCCATTCCGCGTGGCGAGATCCGCGGCATGTACATCATGGGCGAAAACCCGGCCATGTCCGACCCCGATGCCAACCACGCGCGCGCCTCGCTCGCCGCGCTCGAGCACCTGGTGGTGCAGGATATTTTCCTGACCGAGACCGCGTACCTGGCCGACGTGATTTTGCCGGCCAGCGCGTTTCCCGAAAAGACGGGCAGCTTCACCAATACCGACCGCCTGGTGCAGATCGGGCGCCAGGCGATCGACCCGCCCGGCCAGGCCAGGCAAGATCTGTGGATTATCGGGCAGATGGCGCAGCGCCTGGGCCTGGACTGGCAATACGGGCACGTCTCGGAAGTGTTCGACGAGATGCGCCGCATCATGCCGAGCATCGGCGGGATCACCTGGGACAGGCTGGAACGCGAGCACGCCGTCACTTACCCATGCACGAAGGAGGGCGATCCGGGCCAGCCGGTGGTCTTTAGCGGGCAGTTTCCGCGCGAATCCGGGCGCGCGCGTTTTGTACCGGCCGATATCATCCCGGCCGACGAGCGCCCCGATGACGCGTATCCGATGGTGCTCATTACCGGACGCCAGCTCGAACACTGGCACACCGGCAGCATGACGCGCCGCACGGCGGTGCTGGACGCGATCGAACCCGATCCGGTGGCGCTGGTCCATCCGCTCGACCTGGCGGCGCTGGGCGGCAAACCGGGCGACGTGGTGACGATCGCTTCGCGCCGCGGCCAGGTGGTTCTTTACGCGCGCGCCGACGACAGTTCGCCGCGCGGCGCGATCTTCGTGCCTTTCTGTTACTACGAAGCGGCCATCAACCGCCTCACCAACGCCGCGCTCGACCCGTTCGGCAAGATCCCCGAGTTCAAATACTGCGCCATCCGGGTGACCTTGGGCGGGGTGGTCGAGCCGCAGGGCAGCTTCGGCGGCGGCCAGCTGCTCGCCGGGATGCCCGCAGCATGACCTTGCCGCGCCTGAGCGACGCCCGCGCACCGCTCACCCACGAAGTGGACGTGCTCGATGAACGGGGACGCCGCTCGACCATCGCCATTCCGGCCGAGCGGGCGCTGACAGTGTACGTGGACAAGCGCGAGCTGGTGACCTTGATGACCTTGGGCAGCGCCCCGGAAGCGCTCACCTTGGGCTATCTGCGCAACCAGCGCCTGGTGCAAGCGGTGGCCGACATCGTCTCGGTGCAGGTCGACTGGTCGGTCGATGCGGTGGCCGTGCTCACCCGTTCCGGCATCGCCGACGTCGAGGCGCGCACCGCCAAAAAGGTGGTCACCACCGGCTGCGGCCAGGGTTCGGTGTTCGGTGGCCTGATGGACGACATCGACCGGATCGTGCTGCCGCCGCATGCGCGCCTGGCGCAATCGACCGTGTACCGCATCGTCGACACCATCCGCACGCAGCAATCGATCTACAAGCAGGCCGGCTCGGTGCATGGCTGCGCGCTGTTCTCGAACGCGGGCGAGCTGCTGTATTTTGTGGAAGACGTGGGCCGCCACAACGCGGTCGACGCCATCGCCGGGCGCATGTGGCTCGACGGCGTGGCCGGGGGCGACAAGGTGTTCTACACGACCGGCCGCCTGACGTCCGAGATGGTGATCAAGGGCGCGCAGATGGGCATCCCGTTCCTGCTGTCGCGCTCCGGCACCACCCAGATGGGCCATATGGTGGCCGGAAAGATCGGCATGGCGCTGCTGGCGCGCTGCAGCGGCAAGCACTTTTTGCTGCTGACCGGCCATGAGCGCCTGGACTTCGAGCCGCCCGCGTCCTGATGTCGCTGCTTGACGCCACGCACGCCGCGTTTGCACTGCTGCTGTCGGGCGACGCCGCGCTGTGGGGCATCGTGTGGGTCTCGCTCAAGACCAGCGTGCTTGGGCTGCTGCTGGCAAGCGCGCCGGCGGTGCTGCTCGGGTATGCGATCGCCAGCTACCGCTTTCCCGCGCGCCGCGTCGCGATCTGGCTGGTGCAGGCCAGCCTGTCGCTGCCGACGGTGCTCATTGGCCTGCTGCTGTACCTGCTGCTGTCGCGCCACGGCCCCTGGGGTTCGCTGCACTGGCTGTTTTCGCAGCCGGGCGTCGTGCTCGGGCAGTGCATCATCGCCACCCCGGTGCTGGTCGCCTTCACCCTGGCGGCGGTGCAGGCGCTCGATGCGCGCTACGCCGAAACGGCGATCGCCCTGGGCGCGTCGCGCTGGCGCACCATGTGTACGGTGCTGCGCGAAGCGCGTTTCGGCGTCATGGCGGCGCTGATCAGCGGCTTCGGGCGGGTGTTGTCGGAAGTGGGCTGCGCGCTCATGGTTGGCGGCAATATCGCCGGCGAGACGCGCACCATCACCACCGCCATCGCGCTCGAAACGAGCAAGGGCGAGTTCGCGCAGGGCATCGCGCTCGGCATCGTGCTGGTGGCGCTGGCGCTGCTCATGAACGGCGCGCTGATGCTGCTGCAGGGCGACACGCGCGCCGCCGGAGCACGCCAATGAGCTTGCTGCGCATCGACAGGCTGCGCAAGGCGCACGGCGCGCGCGTGCTGTTCGACCTGGACGCCTTTGCGCTCGACGCGGGCCGCGCTTACGTGCTTACCGGGATCAACGGCGCCGGCAAGAGTACCTTGCTGCGCGTGCTGGCCGGGCTGGAGCCGGGCGAGGCGTCCGGCCTGACCTGGCAGGGGCGGGCGGCGGCATTGTCGCCGTATCCGCCGGCGTTGCGCGCGGCGATCGTGTACGTGCATCAGCATCCGGTGATGTTGTCGAGCAGCGTGGCGGCCAACATCGGCTACGGGCTGCGCGCGCGCGGCGTGCCGCGGGCGCAGGTGGCGCAGGCGGTGGCGCAGGCCATGGCATGGGCCGGCGTCGCACACCTGCGGGACAGCGATCCGGCCCGCCTGTCGGGCGGCGAGGTGCAGCGCGTGGCGCTGGCGCGCGCGTCGGTGCTGCGGCCTTCCCTGCTGCTGCTCGACGAACCGACCGCCAACCTCGATGGCGCCGCGCGCGAACAGGTGATATCGCTCATTGCCGCCCTGACGGCCGGCGGCGGCGCGGTGCTCACGGCGTGCCACGACCGTGACCTGATCGGCATGCCCGGCGTGCAACGGCTTAAACTACGTGATGGAAAGCTCGAATACAAATGACCTGGAAAACCGCATTCGCCCTCTGCTTGGGCATCGCCTGGCCGCTCGCTTCGGCGGGCGAGCAGGTGCTGCGCCTGTCCACCACCACCAGCACCGACAATTCCGGCCTGCTGGCCTGGCTGCTGCCGGTGTTCGAGGCAAAGACGGGCACAAAAGTGCAGGTCATTGCCGTCGGCAGCGGCAAGGCGCTGGAACTGGCGAAAAATGGCGATGTCGATGTCACCCTGGTGCATGCGCGCGCCGCCGAAGACACCTTCGTGGCCGAGGGTCATGGCATCAAGCGGCGCGACGTGATGTACAACGACTTTGTGCTGGTCTGCCCGCCGTCCGACAAGGCCGACATCAAAGGCGGCTCGGATATCGTCGCCGCCCTGCGCCGGCTGGCGTCGAGCGAGGTGCGCTTCGTTTCGCGGGGCGACAATTCCGGCACCGACCAGATGGAAAAGAGCTACTGGAAAGCGGCCGGCGTACGCCCGCCGCCGCCGCGTTACCTGTCGGCCGGGCAGGGCATGGCGCAAGTGCTGGGCATGGCGGCCGAGCTGCAAGCCTGCACCCTGACCGACCGCGCCACCTACGCCACCTTCAAGGACAAGGCCGCGCTGGCGATCCTGGTGCAGGGCGACCCGAGGATGTTCAATCCGTACGGGATCATCGCGGTCAATCCGGCGCGCCATCCGGGCATCAACGAGCGCGCGGCGCATCAGTTGATCGACTGGATCACCTCCGGCGA
Organism: Massilia genomosp. 1; assembly: GCF_011682185.1. Classification (NCBI taxonomy): domain Bacteria; kingdom Pseudomonadati; phylum Pseudomonadota; class Betaproteobacteria; order Burkholderiales; family Oxalobacteraceae; genus Massilia; species Massilia genomosp. 1. Next base: position 89,135 of record NZ_WHJF01000001.1, on the reverse strand, counting down.
AGGGCAGGCCCGGATCGCCGCCTTCCGCCCGAACGGGCAGCAACTGTTTTTTCCGTCGGCCCTGCCGGCACGATGATGCAAGGCGAGCCTTCAAGCGGCGGCGTCCCCGAACCCGGTTCGCCGGCCTGCGTGCGCACGCGATAAGGCCTATCATATCGTCCTGACGCGCCCCTGCGCGGCAAGGAGAAAGACCACGTGAGAGTTCTGATATTTGGCGCCACCGGCATGGTCGGGCAGGGCGTGCTGCGCGAATGCCTGCAGGCGGCCGATGTGGAGCAGGTCGTCGCGATCGGCCGCACCCCGACCGGGCAGCGCCACCCCAAGCTGCGCGACGTGGTGCATGCCGACCTGTTCAATTACGCCACCGTGTCCGCGCAGCTCGACGATATCGATGCCTGCTTCTTTTGCGTGGGCGTGACGTCGTCGCGCATGAGCGAGGCCGACTACACGCGCCTGACCTGCGACCTGACCCTGGCGGCGGCCAATGCGCTGGTCGCGACAAATCCGCGCATGGTGTTCGTGTATGTGTCCGGCGCCGGCGCCGACAGCAGCGAAACGAGCGCCACCATGTGGGAGCGCGTGCGCGGCAAGACCGAAAACGCGCTGCTGGCGCTGCCGTTTCGCGGCGTGTACATTTTCAGGCCGGGGATGATCGAGCCGCTCGACGGCATCCAGTCCAAGACCCCCGCCTACCGCATTTTCTATGCGCTGATGAAGCCCGTGCTGCCGCTGCTGCGCGCCGCCATGCCCAGGCACGTGCTGACCACGCGCCAGATGGGACAGGCCATGCTGGCCGTGGTGCGCAGCGGCGCGCGCAAGCGCGTGCTGGGCAGCGCCGACATCGGCCCGCTCGGCCGCAACGCCACGCCGCCGTAGGCGCCGATGGGGCGGCGCTACCACCACAGTGTGTATGTCATCGAGCTGTCGAAGGACGTGCTGTACGAGCCGCGTTTCAGGAAGTCCAATCCGGATTATGTGAGCGGCAAACCGTGCGTGTACGTGGGCATGACGGGCTTGAGCGTCGACCTGCGCTTCGACAAGCACAAGGCGGGCATCCAGGCCAACAAGTTCGTGCGCCAGTACGGGCTGCGCCTGCTGCCGGAACTGTACGCGGTCTACAACCCGATGCCTTATGCGGGCGCGGCCGACATGGAAGTCGAACTGGGCATCGGCTTGCGCGAGGCCGGCTACGGCGTGTGGCAGGCTTGAGCTTATCCGGCAATCATGCACGAAAAACCGGCATGCATGGTCTTCCCGACGGTGGACAGGTGTTGCCACGCGGCGGCGCGGGCTTTGCGGCGCGATGTCACCCGGCTGATAAAATAGCAAGCTCTGGTCAATTGAGAATCAACATGGAAAAAATCATCCCCCACTTCGGCGCCATCAATCTGGCATTGCCTGAGGAATACAACGAAGCCACATATCTGGTCGATGGACGGGAAATCGACCTGTCACTCGCTTTCTTCAATGCATTTCCCGGAGAGGATGGCTTTACCGAGTTTTCCGCGGTCAAGGACCTCGATCCGGCCGTGCTCGACCGTGTTAGCGGCTTCATGGAGCAGCTCGACAGCAAGATCGCGCGTGCGCATGCCGCCTGCGTGGCCGACTTCCACGCCGGGGGCGTGGTCAGGGACACCTATATCGATCATCACCTGGAAGAGTTCTCGCCCGAGCAACTGGCCACGCTGATCGAGGGCACCGACCCCGCGCTGCCGGTCGAGGAGCGCATGCTGGCGACCCTGCACCTGAGCCATGTGGGCCTGCATCCGATGCCGGACGAGTCGGATGCCTCGTTTGCGATGTTCGATTTTACCTTTGGCGAAGACCTGACCAACTACGTAGTCGCGGTCAAGTTTGCCGAAGACGGCGCCATCCAGGGCGTCGACGTCGAAAGCTGACACGGCCTGCGCGCCATGCCGCGCATCAGCGTGTGCGGCGGCGCCAGCGCGCCACGCCCAGGCCGGCGGCGCCGATCGCCATCAGCGCCAGCGAGAACGGCTCCGGCACCGCATTGAGGGCCTTGATCGCGAAGCGGGTCTGGTCGGTCCAGAGCAGGCCGCGGCTATCGACGTGGTTGCCGCTGCGGTAGTTGTAGACGTATTCTTCGCCGGTGATGGTCGAGCTGGTGATCTGGTAGGCGATATCCGATTGCGCCCAGGTGCTGGAAAACTTCAGCGGCCCGCCGACGCGGTAGCCGAAGCGCTCGATGCTGCATTTCCAGAAGTACTGGTCGCCGACGCCGCAACCGATGTAATCGTTCGAACCATTGTGTTTGAACGAAAGCAGTTCTTCCTTGGCAAACAAGCCGTCGCCGTTCAGGTCATCGGCGATAAAACTGCCTGCGATCAAAGCCGCCGGATCGAACTGGTTGCTCACCTTGTCGTAAAACCCCGTGTAGCTGAAGTGGAATTCGATGGGGCCGGCTTGGGCTGCTGCGGCGCAACTGGCAAGCGTCGCCGCGCTGATCAATCTGAAGAACATGGTTACCTCCGCTGAGGATGGAACAAATGCACGGGGCAGACAGCGCACCCGGCCTGCCACGTGAAGGCCACGTGTCAGCGGATCGTATCAGGCGAACTCGTGCGCTCAGTAGCATATGCGCAACACATAAGATGGACGGCGGACGTTTCTTGCCCTGATAGACCCAAAAACGGGGCTCAGAATGTTAAAAATTGAGATTTGAATAAGTCAACATTTTAACGTTGGTAATTTTGCTATAATTGTAAAAGGCAATTTCGCCTTGCACATATAGAGATCATTATGGCAATTGACGTATACCTCCAAATCGAAGGCGTAAAAGGCGAGTCCGCCGATTCTACCCACAAGGACTGGATCGAGTGTGAATCGGTGGCTTGGGCTATTTCGCAGCCACGTTCGGCCACTTCCTCGACCGCTGGTGGTCACACCGCCGAGCGCGCTGAACTCTCCGAGATCAGCTTTGTCAAAATCGCCGACCTGGCTTCGCCAGTGCTGGCGCAACACTGCGCTTCGGGTAAAACCCTGGCCAAAGCGAAGTTCGAATTCTTCCGTGCCGATGGCACCGGCGAGCGCGTGAAATACTACGAGATCGAACTGGACAACGTACTGGTCGGGCACATCGCTCCGAGCGTCGGCGCCGGCAGCATCATGGCTGAAAGCGTTGCACTGAAATTCTCGAAAGTGAAGTGGAAATACACGCAACAAAAAATCGGTGGCGGCACTGGCGGCAATACGTCCGGTGGTTGGGACGCGGCGCTCAACAAGGTTGTATAAACGCACGGCGGCCGCTGGCCGCCGTTTGCCGCAGCATGCGCACATGCTGCTCATGGCGCAAGCAAAAACGCTTGAGGGGGAGTCATTCTCCTCAAGCGTTTTTTACGTAAAGGCGTCTGCTGCGGCTTTTTTCAGGTCGGTACACAGTCCCTTCAAGTCCGCCGGACAGGATGAGCTTGCCAGCACCTGGATCTTGTCGGTGCCGCTGGTGCCTTCGTGGCCGGGAACAAAGAAGCCGATGATCCCATATTTGCCAAGCGAGCCATTGGGATCGGCAGGATGGGGGAAGGGCTTGGCCTTGTCCTGGATGGTATAGCTGCGGTCGGGAATATGGGTCAATGTGGCGGTACGATGCACCTTATTATATGCCAGCCAGGATCCGCCAAGATGCTTGTCGTTATCGTAGAGCTGAATGGTGAGTTGCACCATTCAATACCAAAGTGGACATGCCCGGCTTTCATGAATGTTATTGAAATTGCAAGTTTAACAGGGTGGCATAGGACCGCTGAAGCAGTGCTCGACATTCCCTGGATTTCCTCTTTTTGCCTGCTGCGCGTCACGCCTCGCGGGCCGCCCGATGCGCTATCCAGGCGGTCAGGGATTCCCATGTGCCGCATTTAGCAATTATTCCAATAGCAAGAAATAATTCAAGCGTTGGTGCTTTTGTTATAATAGTGAAGGCACTTTCGCCTTGCACAGATAGAGATCATTATGGCAATTGACGTATACCTCCAAATCGAAGGCGTAAAAGGCGAGTCCGCCGATTCCACCCACAAGGACTGGATCGAGTGTGAATCGGTGGCTTGGGCTATTTCGCAGCCACGTTCGGCCACTTCCTCGACCGCCGGTGGTCACACCGCCGAGCGCGCTGAGTTGTCGGAAATCAGCCTTGTCAAAATCGCCGACCTGGCTTCGCCAGTGCTGGCGCAACACTGCGCTTCGGGTAAAACCCTGGCCAAAGCGAAGTTCGAATTCTTTCGTGCCGATGGCACGGGCGAGCGCGTGAAATACTACGAGATCGAACTGGACAACGTCCTGATCGGGCACATCGCTCCGAGCGTCGGCGCCGGCAGCATCATGACTGAAAGCGTTGCACTGAAATTCTCGAAAGTGAAGTGGAAGTACGTCCAGCAAAAAATCGGTGGCGGCGCTGGCGGCAATACGTCCGGCGGTTGGGATGCGGCGCTTAACAAGGTGGTTTAATCAAACGGCGGCCGCTGGCCGCCGTTTGATGCGCCAGGAGCACACGCTGCCCGTGGCGCAAACAAAAACGCTTGAGGGAGAGTCATCTTCGTCAAGCGTTTTTTTATCGGAGCCCTTTGGTGGCCGCGCGTTTCAAATCGGCGCACAGCTTTTGCAACCCAGGCTGGCACGACGACGTCGCCAGCACCTGGATTTTTTCCAGGTCGCTGCCATCCAACGTTGTATTCAAATGCCACATCACAAACGATTTCAGTGCCCGATCCTTTTTGATCAAGTTCGCCAGCGTAGGCAGTGTGTCCCAATTGTCCACCAATCTGCGCGCCACAGCTTCTGAGATTCCTTCCGCAATGCTGCCTTCGTCGCAGTGACCAAATTGCTTGCGCGCCTGTTCGATCTTTTCCCAGCTATCAAGATAATCGACCATCGTTTCCGCAGCGTCGGCCTGCGCCGTGGTACATTTTTTCGCATGTGCGGCCGGGCTCAGGAAAGCGCACAACATGAGTGCGGCGCCAATTTTCAAGGAGGCTTTATGCATGAGCAGTCCTGTTGCGGCGTGGTGCGCGGTGTGTATGCGTGCCACAGTTGTGTTCCACGCGAACCGCAGTCAGTGGAGAGTTGCGCATATGCTCCACGATGACCGCCATTGCTTCGTCTGTGGTGCAAATGCATCCCTTGGTCCAATGTTTCTGGCCTGGATTGGTTCGATAATGACGCCGGCCGGAATGCACACCGATCCCTTGGTGGCCTGGCACGAAGAAGCGGACGATCCCATGCAAGCCATACATTCCGTTCGCATCCCGGACGTGGTGCTTGGGTGAGGTCCTGTCTTGCATCATATAGCTGTGGTTGGGAATATGGGTCAATGTGGCGCGACTGTCCACGTTGTTGTATGCCTCCCAAGAGCCGATCAGCGTTGTATCGTTATCGTAAAGATGAATCAGGTGGGTGGCGCCATTAAATGCCAAAGCAGGCATGTTTTACTCTCATCATTGTTGATGTAATTGCAATATCAGCAGCATAGCATAAAATCATTGAAACAAACTTCACATCCCGGCATTGCCGGCCGGCGGGAGCGCGCGTGAGGACCGGTTCAGCGAGGCCAAGGCTGCAAGAGCGCTTTCATACGCTTGATTTAACAATTATTTTTATGGTAAGACATAATTTCAACGTTGCTGTTTTTGTTATAATAGTGAAAGGCAATTCCGCCCTGACCTAGGAAACTACTATGGCAATTGACGTATACCTCCAAATCGACGGCATCAAAGGCGAGTCGGCCGATTCGGGCCACAAGGATTGGATCGAGTGCGAATCCGTCGCTTGGGCTGTCTCGCAGCCACGTTCGGCAACCTCCTCGACCGCTGGTGGTCACACCGCCGAGCGCGCAGAACTGTCGGAAATCAGCTTTGTCAAGATCGCCGACCTGTCCTCGCCAGTGCTCGCGCAACACTGCGCTTCGGGTAAAACCCTGCCTAAAGCGAAGCTCGAATTCTGGCGCGCAGACGGCGCCGGCGAACGTATCAAATACTACGAAATCGAACTGGACAACGTTCTGATCGGCCACGTGGCGCCGAGCGTCAGCGCCGGCAGCGTCATGACCGAAAGCGTCGCCTTGAAATTCTCGAAGGTGAAGTGGAAGTACGTCCAGCAAAAAATTGGCGGTGGCGCCGGCGGCAATACGGCTGGTGGTTGGGACGCGGCGCTCAACAAGGTTGTCTAAGAGGGCGGCGGCCTAGTCGCTGCCGTTCGCCGCACCGGGGCAGATGCTGCCCCACGGTGCACAGCAAAAACGCTTGCGCGAGAGTCATTCTCGGCAAGCGTTTTTTTATCTGAGGGCCTCTGCGGCCGCTGTATGCAGGTCGGCGCACAGGCGCTTCAATTCCGGGCGACATGACGAGCTTGCCAAGGCCTGAAGTTTTTCCATGTCCTCGCCATTGAGCGTGGTATTCAGATGGCGTATCACAAACGGTTTCAGTGCGCGATCCTGCCCCATCAGTTTCGCCGCAGTGGGCAGCGTGTCCCAATGGTCCACCAACACACGTGCGACCGCTTCCGACATGCCTTCGGCAATGCTGCCATCGTCGCAGTGACCGAATCGCTTGCGCGCCTGAGCAATTTTTTCCCAGTTATCGAGGTGATCGACCAGATCTTCGGCGGCGTTGGCCTGGCTGATGGTGCATTTTTTTGCGTGTACTGCCGGGCTCGCAGAAAGGCATAACAGCAGGGCGGCGACGACGATGCGCGTCTGCTTGGACAGGGCGCTGCCCGTTGCTGAAGCGCTTGCTACTGGATTGAACATGATGTACCTGTCGTTAGTGTGGTCCGATAGTGTCGAAGGGAGTGCATTTGCCGGCGCTATTTGAATGCGTCGGCCGCCGTTCTTTTCAGGTCCGCGCACAGCTTTTTCAAGCCGGCCGGACACGATGACGTTGCCTGTTCCTGAATTCTGTTCACCTCTCTGTCATTGAGCGTGCCATCCACATGCCCCAGCACGAAAGGCTTGAGGGCGCGATCGCGCTCGATCAGTTTTGCCAGTTCGGGCAGTGCGTCCCAACGGTCCGCCAACTGCAATGCGATCGCTTCCGACAGGAGTTCGGCAGGACCGCCATCGTCGCAGTGACCGTATTGTTTGCGTAACTGGTCGACCTTTTCCCAGCTGTCGAGGTGATCGACCATGGCTTCGAAGGCGTCCGCCTGCTTTTCGGTGCATTTTTTCGCATGGGCGGCCGGAATCAGGCAAGCGCACAGCAGTACCGTGGCCGCCATGCCCAGCGCACGCCGGTGCGTGAAGGACGCCGTCAATGTACGCATTGGCGAATCGTTGTTTATCAGGATAGTCATCGTTTTACCGGCTATCATTATGGTTATTGCAATTTTTAGCATAGCATGCGCCTGCCCGATGCTCCAAGCGGCGGCCCGCTATCGGCGCTTGCCGCCAGCCGCGCGCAACCGGGCAGCGGCATGTGTGGCAATCGGCCCGCGCATATTTAACAGTTAATCATCAGGTTACCAAATAATTCAACATTAATTATCTTGCTATAATAAAGGCGGCGATTTCGCCTTTTTTCCGGGAGCTCTTATGGCTATTGACGTTTACCTCCAAATCGACGGCATCAAAGGCGAGTCCGCCGATTCCACGCACAAGGATTGGATCGAGTGCGAATCTGTCGCGTGGGCTGTTTCGCAGCCACGTTCGGCGACTTCCTCGACCGCCGGCGGCCACACCGCCGAGCGCGCCGAATTGTCGGAAATTAGCTTTGTCAAAATCGCCGACCTGGCCTCGCCCCTGCTCGCGCAAAACTGCGCTTCGGGCAAGACGCTGCCAAAAGCGAAGTTTGAATTCTGGCGTGCCGATGGCGCCGGCGAACGGATCAAGTATTACGAGATCGAGCTGGAAAACGTGCTGGTCGGGCACGTGGCGCCGAGCGTCGGCGCCGGCAGCATCATGACCGAAAGCGTGGCACTGAAATTCTCGAAGGTGAAGTGGAAGTACGTCCAGCAAAAAATCGGCGGTGGCGCCGGCGGCAATACGTCCGGCGGCTGGGACGCGGCAGCCAATAAAGTGGTCTGACGCAGGGGCGGCCGCTGGCCGCCCTTTTTTAGATATCGACGCAGGTCAGCGCTCGCGCTGCATGACGATCATTTCCATGTACAACTGCGCCCGCCAAAATGAAAAATCTCCTGATCTTGCTGGCGCTTGCCGCCGGCGTGCCGGCGCAGGCTGGCGCCGGCGATAAAGAGCCCTGGGCAGCCCCGTACAAGCCGCTCAAGGGGGCGTACCTGATTTATGGCGGATCGCTGGGCGAGCAGCAGGCGCCGACCCGCACGGACCGTAAAGTCGCGATCAGCATCGAAGGCACCGCCGCAAAAGAGTTGTTCGATGCGATGCAGCCCGATGAAAAGCGCACATGTACCGATGCCGCAGGGTACCGCGAGCGGCGCAAGGGCAAGGTGTCCTGCACATACGAGCCGGACAGTGGCTACAACTGCTATTTCGGTTTCGATCTGCGCACCGGTAAAAGCATCGGCGGTTCAATCTGCTAGCATGATCCGCCCGCGCGGCTACATCAGAATGACGTCATACTGTTCCTGGTGATACGCGGTCTCGACCTGCAGCGAAATCTGCTTGCCGATAAAATCCCCCAGCATCGCCAGGTGCTGCGATTCCTCTTCCAGGAACAGGTCCACCACTTCCTGCGAGGCCAGGATGCGGAACTCGCGCGGATTGAACTGCTTCGCTTCGCGCATCAACTCGCGCAGGATCTCGTAGCAGATCGTGCGGCTGGTTTTTACCTGGCCCTTGCCGGCGCAGGCCGGGCAGGGCTCGCACAGGATGTGCGCGAGCGATTCGCGCGTGCGCTTGCGCGTCATTTCCACCAGTCCCAGCGCCGAAAAATTCGACACCGACACCTTGGTGCGGTCGCGCGACAAGGTCTTTTTCAACTCCTGCAGCACCGCGTGCCGGTGCTCGTTGTTGTCCATGTCGATGAAGTCGAGGATGATGATCCCGCCCAGGTTACGCAGCCGCAGCTGGCGCGCGATCGCATGCGCCGCTTCCAGGTTGGTCTTGAAAATGGTATCGGCAAAATTGCGCCCGCCCACAAAGCCGCCGGTGTTCACATCGATGGTCGTCATGGCCTCGGTCTGGTCGACGATCAGGTAGCCGCCCGACTTGAGGTCCACGCGCCGTCCCAGCGCGCGCAGGATCTCTTCTTCCACGCCGTACAGGTCGAACAGCGGGCGCTCGCCCGTGTAGTGCTGCAGGCGCGTGAGCACCGTCGGCGTGTAGGCCTTGGCAAATTCGACCAGCATGGCGTGGTTCTCGCGCGAGTCGACCTGGATGCTGGCCGTTTCGTCATGCACGAAGTCGCGCAGCACGCGCTGGGCCAGGCTCAGGTCCTGGTACAGCAGGCTGGTGGCGGGGCGCGTTTTGGCGCCGTGCAGGATCGCGCTCCAGGTCTTGCGCAGGTAGTCCACATCGGCCGCCAGGTCGCTGTCGGACGCTTCCTCGGCCATGGTGCGCACGATGTAGCCGCCTTTTTCCTCGGCCGGCAGCAGGCTGTGAAGGCGCGTGCGCAGCAGTTCGCGCTCGGACTCCTTTTCGATCTTTTGCGAGATGCCGATATGGCTGTCCTGCGGCAGGTATACCAGCATGCGCCCGGCGATCGAAATCTGGGTCGACAGGCGCGCGCCCTTGGTGCCGATCGGGTCCTTGATCACCTGCACCGTCAGCACCTGGCCGTCGAACAGGATCTTCTCGATCGGGGTCGGCGCCACGCTCGGGCCTTCATGGGTGCGCGCTTCCCAGATGTCGGCCACGTGCAAAAAGGCCGCGCGTTCGAGGCCGATGTCGATAAAGGCCGACTGCATCCCCGGCAGCACGCGCACCACCTTGCCCGAGTAGACGTTGCCGGCCAGCCCGCGCGTGAGGGTGCGCTCGATGTGCAGTTCCTGCACGGCGCCTTGCAGGATCAGCGCCACGCGCGTCTCCTGCGGAGTGATGTTGATCAGGATGTCTTCGTTCATGGTTCAGGGCCGCCGTGCAGATGATAGTTGTAGGGACGAGGCCGACGGGAGCCGATGGCGCGCGCACAAGGGCGCATCAGGCCAGCGGAATGCCCGCTTCGCGCAGCAGCTGCGCGGTTTCGAACAGCGGCAGTCCGACGATGCCCGAATGGCTGCCTTCGATATGTTCGACGAACAGCGCGGCCAGGCCTTGCAGGCCGTAGCCGCCGGCCTTGTCGTACGGTTCGGGAGTGGAGCAGTACGCCTTGATCGAGGCCGCCGACAGCTTTGCGAAGCGCACCTGCGACACTTGCGTGAGCTGGCGCTTCATGTCGGTGTGGTGGACCGCGATGGCGGTCAGCACCTGGTGCGTGCGGCCCGACAGGCGTTCGAGCATTTCCATTGCCTCGTTGGGCGAGCCGGGTTTGCCGAGGATGGCGCCGTCGATGGTGACGGTGGTGTCGGCCGCCAGCACCGGACGCAGGGTCAGGCGGCGGTTCTGCACCATGTTCCAGCCGAAGGCCGCTTTTTCGTTGGCCACGCGCGCCACGTAGTCGATGGCCGCTTCGCCCGGGTGTACCACTTCCGTCACGTCCGGGCCGCGCGGCGTATCGTTGCGCAAGGTGAGCAGCTCGAATTCCACGCCGATCTGGCGCAGCAATTCGCGCCGGCGCGGGCTTTTCGAGGCAAGGTAGATTTTTCTGTCGATCGGTTTCATCGGATTCCGCATTCCCTTTTGTCAGACGCGATGATAAGGGTGATTCTGCGTGATCGACCACGCCCTATACAACTGCTCGGCAAGCATAACACGCACGATGCCGTGCGGGAGCGTCATGCTGGAAATACGGATCAGCCCCTCGGCGCGCGCCTTGAGTTCGGGATCGAGGCCGTCGGCCCCGCCGATCAGGAAGACGGTGTCGCGCCCGTCCTGCTGCCACTGCATCAGCTGTTGGGACAGGCCCACGCTGGTCAGGTCCTTGCCGCGTTCATCCAACGCGATGATGCGTGCGTTCTTGGGCAGGACCGCTTCGATGCGCTCGCGTTCGAGCGCCATGGCGGTGGCCGCCGTCTTGCTGCCGGAACGTTCGACCGGCTTGATTTCCTTGAGCACGATGCGCAATTCAGGCGGCATGCGCTTCGTGTACTCGGAAAAGCCGGTCTCGATCCAGGCGGGCATTTTGTGGCCGACCGCAGCGATCATGAGCTGCATCGATGCTTACTCTGCGTCTTTTTTGGCGACGCGCTTGATGACTTTCTTGACCGGCACGGCGTCGGCAGGGGCTTTCGGGGCCTTGACGGCGGCGGCGCGTTTCGGCGGCAGTGCCTTGAGGGCCTTGACGGCGGCTTCTTCGGTCTTGGTCGCGGCGACCTTGACCACTTTGCCGACGGCTTTCGACGCGGCTTTTTTGGCTGGCGCTTTTTTGGCGGCGGCTGTGGTCTTGGCGGCGGCGGCTTTTTTGGCGGCTGGTTTGCGTTCGTTGACCGGCTTGACTTCAGGCGCTTCCTGGGTCGAGGCCAGGTGCTTCGACTTCGGCTTGACTTCGGCCGCTTCGGCCGCTTCCACGGTGCCCTTGCGCTTGGCCGCGCCGAGCTTGACCGGCTTGTCGCCCCAGATTTCTTCGAGACGGTAGTACTGGCGGATCGCCGGCTGCATGATGTGGACGATCATGTCGCCCAGATCGACCAGGACCCATTCGCCGGTGTCTTCGCCTTCGATGCCGATCACGTCGCCGCCGGCTGCCTTGACCTTGTCGCGCACGGAGGCGGCCAGCGCCTTGGTCTGACGGTTGGAGGTGCCGGAAACGACGGCGATGCGGTCAAAGAGGCTGGTCAGGTGAACGGTATCGAACACGGTAATGTCCTGGCCCTTCACGTCTTCGAGGGCGTCGACGACGAGGGTCTGCAGTTTTTTAATATCCATTAGATTTCGTATAAATTATGTTGTTGAATATAGTCTAGCACTACCGGGGAGATAAGCGAGTTTGCCTTCTCGCCCCGTTGTAATGCCGCACGAATCTGGGTGGCGGAGATGTCCACATCCAGCGTCTCGGCCAGGTAAGCCCTGCCGGACGGGGTGTTACGCAATTGCGCCAGGCTGCCCCGGCGCATGGTGAGTTCTTCGGCGACGGCCGCCGGCAATGCCGCATCGGCCATCGAAAATCCAGGGCGCGCAGCCACGCCGATATGGGCCAGTTCGAACAGCTGCCGCCATGCGCGCCAGCTGTCGAGTTGCTGCAACTGGTCGGACCCCATCAGGAATACGATCGATGCGTGCGGCCCGAGTTCGGCGCGTACGCTGCGCAAGGTGTCGATGGTGTAGGTCGGCGTGCCGCGTTCGATTTCCTGCAGGTCCAGCGTGACAGCATGCGGCGCGCCGGCGAAGGCCAGGCGCAGCATGGCGATGCGGTCGGCGTCGCGCGCCTGCAAGCCGCTTTTTTGCCACGGACTGCCGGCCGGCAGGATGCGCAACTGGTCCGGTTCGAGCAGGGTGGCAAACAAGGTGGCCAGCGCCACATGACCGTTATGGACCGGGTCGAAACTGCCTCCCAGCAGTGCGACGCAGAAGGTCACGTAAGAAGCCAGTCGCGATGGACCAGGAAGTCGCTGTACAGCGTCGCTTCGGCGCTGCCGGCTTCCGGATGCCAGTCGTAGCGCCACTTGACGATCGGCGGCATCGACATCAGGATCGCTTCGGTGCGTCCGCCCGACTGCAGGCCGAACAGGGTGCCGCGGTCCCACACCAGGTTAAATTCGACATAGCGCCCGCGCCGGTAGGCCTGGAAGTCGCGTTCGCGCTCGCCGTACGGCGTGTCCTTGCGGGCCATCAGGATCGGCAGGTAGGCCTTGACGAAGGAGTCGCCCACGCTTTGCGTCATCGCGTACGAGAGCTCGAACCCGGCTTCGTTGAAGTCGTCGAAGAAAATCCCGCCCACGCCGCGCGGCTCCTTGCGGTGTTTCAGGTAAAAGTAATCGTCGCACCAGTGCTTGAAGCGCGCGTGCAGGGTACTGCCGAAGGGCGCCAGGGCGTCGTGGCAGGTCTGGTGGAAGTGGCGCGTATCGCCTTCGTCGCCGTAGTAGGGCGTCAGGTCCATGCCGCCGCCGAACCACCATACCGGTTCTTCCCCCGGCGCGGTGGCGGTGAAGAAGCGCACGTTCATGTGAACCGTCGGCGCGTACGGATTGCGCGGGTGGACTACCAGCGACACGCCCATCGCTTCCCAGGCGCGGCCGGCCAGTTCGGGACGCGACGCCGCGGCCGAAGGCGGCAGGTTGGCGCCCATCACGTGCGAAAAATTGACGCCGCCGCGCTCCAGGACATTGCCTTCCTCGATCAGGCGCGAGATGCCGCCGCCGCCCTCTGGACGCTGCCATTCTTCGCGCAGGAAGGGCTTGCCGTCGGCTTCTTCGAGCGATTGCACGATGCGCGCTTGCAGGTCGAGTAGCCAGGCCTTGACGGCCGCAGGGGAGGGGGATGACATCGGGGAGCGGGATCGGGGAATAAAAATTGAGGACGAATTGTACACCGTGCCGGTGTTTTATGATATAGCCACCGCCACGTCGTTCCCGCGCAGGCGGGAATCCAAGTTCGCGCCGAAGCTACCGGCCAAGCGAGTAACTTGGGTTCCCGCCTTCGCGGGAACGACGAGCTAGCGCGGGGACGACGGCGTCAACGCGGTGCGAACTGCGTCGATATTAACAATAGCTTAGTGCTTCAACCCCCGCCACCCGATATCGCGGCGGAACTGCGCGCCGTTGAAATGGATCTTGTCGACCGTTTCGTAAGCCTGCTTCTGCGCCATCTTGACGCTGTCGCCCAAGCCCACCACGCACAGCACGCGGCCACCGTTGGTCACCAGCTTGCCGTCAAGCTGCCGGGTCCCCGCATGAAAGGTCACGCATTCCGGCGTCTCGGCGGGAATGCCGTCGATCACATCGCCCTTGCGCGGGTCGTCCGGATAGCCGGCAGCGGCCAGCACCACGCCCACCGCCGTGCGGCGGTCCCATTCCAGTTCGACCGTGTCGAGCGTGCCACCCACCGCATGCTCCATCACCGTCACCAGGTCGCTCTTGAGGCGCGCCATGATCGGCTGCGTCTCCGGGTCGCCCATGCGGCAGTTAAATTCCAGCGTCTTCGGATTGCCTTTGTCGTCGATCATCAGGCCCGCGTACAAAAAGCCGGTGAACGCAATGCCGTCCTTGGCCATGCCGTTGATGGTCGGGTTGATAATCTCGCGCATCACGCGCGCGTGCATGGCCGGCGTGACGATCGGCGCCGGCGAATACGCGCCCATGCCGCCCGTGTTCGGGCCTTCGTCGGCGTCTTTCAAGCGCTTGTGATCCTGGCTGGTCGCCAGCGGCAAAATGTTTTTGCCGTCGCACATGACGATGAAGCTCGCTTCCTCGCCCGCCAAAAACTCTTCGATCACGATGCGCGCGCCGGCGTCGCCGAAGCGGTTATCAGCGAGCATATGGTCGACCGCCTGGTGCGCTTCTTCGAGCGTCATGGCGACGACCACGCCTTTGCCGGCAGCCAGGCCGTCGGCCTTGATGACGATCGGCGCGCCGTTGGCGTCGATGTAGGCGTGCGCCTCTCCCACATCCGAAAACGTCTGGTAGGTCGCCGTCGGAATGCCGTGACGCTGCATGAACGCCTTGGCGAAGTCCTTCGAGCTTTCGAGCTGCGCCGCTTCTTTGGTGGGGCCGAAAATCTTCAGGCCGCGACCGCGGAACAGGTTGACGATGCCGGCCGCCAGCGGCGTCTCGGGACCGACCACGGTCAGGGCGATACCTTCGCGCTGGACGAATTCGGCCAGTTGCTCCGGGTCCGACAGGTCGACGTTGACGAGGCGGATGTCGCGCGCCGTACCGCCATTGCCGGGGGCGACGTAGACCATCTGGATACGTTCGGATTGGGCCAGTTTCCAGGCCAGTGCATGTTCACGGCCGCCAGAGCCGACTACCAGGATTTTCATAGGAGCTTAATCTTCGATCAGGACGTTGGTATAGACTTCCTGCACATCGTCGAGGTTCTCGAGCGCGTCGAGAATTTTTTGCATCTTGATGCCGTCTTCGCCGCCGATCACGGTTTCGGTGGACGGCTTCATGATGATCTCGGCCACTTCGGCCTTGAAGCCGGCAGCTTCCAATGCTTCTTTCACGGCCGCGAAAGCGAACGGATCGCACAGTACTTCGAAGCCGCCTTCTTCGTCGGCCACCACGTCGTCGGCGCCGGCCTCCAGGGCCGCTTCCATCAACTTGTCTTCATCCACGCCGGGCGCGAACAGGAACTGGCCGCAGTGCTTGAACATGAACGCGACCGAGCCTTCGGCGCCCATGTTGCCGCCGTGTTTGTTGAAGGCGTGCCGCACTTCGGCCACCGTGCGTACGCGGTTGTCGGTCATGCAGTCGACGATGATGGCCGCGCCGCCGATGCCGTAGCCTTCGTAGCGCACCTCTTCGTAGTTCACGCCTTCGAGTCCGCCCGAGCCGCGCAAGATGGCGCGCGTGACGTTCTCTTTCGGCATATTGGCGTCAGCCGCCTTGTCCACCGCCAGGCGCAGGCGCGGGTTGGTGGCGATGTCGGGGCCGCCCATGCGCGCGCCGACGGTGATTTCCTTGATCAATCGGGTCCAGATCTTGCCGCGCTTGGCGTCGGTGGCGGCCTTCTTGTGCTTGATATTGGCCCATTTGCTGTGTCCAGCCATGTCGAAATTTCCTTAGACGGTATGCATCGATGGCCGACATTTTACCATAGCGGCCTTGTCAAAATCCGCCGGCCTCCAGCCAGTTTGCGCGTTTCGTTCTACAATCGCTGCATGAACAAAAGCGCAACGGCCACCGCCGCCCACCCGACCCCGCGCCCGGCCCTGATGGCCGGCCTGACGCTGGCCATCGCGGGCGCGGTGCTGTTTTCGACCAAGGCGGTGCTGGCCAAGCTGATGTACCGCTACCATGTCGACGCCGTCACCGTGCTCGCGTTCCGCATGCTGTTCTCGCTGCCGGTGTTCGCCGCCGTCGCCATCTGGAAGATGCGCAGCGAAGCGCCGCTGCCGGTGGCCGACCGCTGGCGCCTGGTGTTGCTGGGCGTGGTTGGCTACTACCTCTCCAGTTTTCTCGACTTCCTCGGCCTGCAATTCATCTCGGTCGGGCTGGAACGCCTGATCCTGTTCCTCACGCCGACGTTTGTCCTGCTCATTACCTCGGTGTTCCTCAAGCGCCACATCAGCCGCATCGAGTGGCTGGCGCTGCTCGTGTCTTACTGCGGCATCGTGCTGGTGTTCGTGCATGACCTGCGGGGCGGCGCCGGCAGCACAAGCATCGGCGCGCTGCTGGTACTCGGTTCGGCGCTGTCGTATGCGCTCTACCTGTTGATGTCGGGCGAGATGGTGCGCCGCATCGGCTCCCTGCGCCTGGTGGCGTATGCGATGTGCGTCTCGAGCGCGGTGTGCATCGGCCAGTTCTTCGTGCTGCGGCCCGCCTCGATGCTGGTGCAGCCGGCGGCGGTGTACTGGTACTCGCTGGCCAACGGGATTTTTTGCACCGTGCTGCCGGTCTTCATGACCATGATCGCGGTGCAGCGCATCGGCGCCTCCACCGCTTCGCAGGCCGGCATGATCGGCCCCGTCTCGACCCTGTTCCTCGGCGCGCTGGTTTTGAAAGAGCCGATCACCGCCGTGCAACTGGGCGGCACCGCGATGGTACTGGCGGGGATTTATATGCTGTCGAAGAAAAAATAGCAGTCATTCACCATCAACCCGATCCATGAAAGCGACCGAATGAACCAACCGACCATGCCCCGCATCGCCCTGATCGCGCACGACAAGAAGAAGGACGACATGATCGTGCTCGCCGGCGAATACGTCGATTTCCTGCGCGGCTGCCAGCTGATGGCGACCGGCACCACCGGCGCGCGCCTGATCATGGAACTGGGGCTGGCGGTGGAACGCAAGGAGTCCGGCCCGTTCGGCGGCGACCTGCAGATCGGCGCGGCCCTGGTCGAAGGCCAGGTCGACGCGGTGGTGTTCCTGCGCGACCCGATGACGCCGCAGCCGCACGAACCGGACATCAATGCGCTGGTGCGCGCCTGCGACGTCCACAACGTCGCTTGCGCCACCAATCTGTCGAGCGCCCATGTGCTGCTGTCGCACCTCAGGCTGGCGGCCGCGCAAACCATCCCGGAACCAGAAACAGACAGGAGTCCAGCATGATCGCAAAAGCAATCCGCATGAACCGCACCGGCGGTCCCGAAGTCATGGAATACGTCGACGTGGAGGTGGGCGAGCCCGGAGCGGGCGAAGCGCGCGTGCGCCACGCCGCCTGCGGCATCAATTTTATCGACGTGTACTTTCGCACCGGCTTGTATCCGCAGCCGCTGCCGGCGGACCTGGGCATGGAAGGCGCGGGCGTGGTCGAGGCGATCGGAGAAGGCGTGACCGAGGTGGCCGTGGGCGACCGCGTGGCCTACGCCGGCCGTCCGAACGGGGCTTACTGCGAGGTGCGCAACATGCCGTCCGCGCTGCTGCTGCGCCTGCCCGAGGCGATCTCGTTCGAGACCGGCGCCGCCATGATGCTGCAGGGGCTGACCGTGCAGTACCTGTTCCGCCGCACCGTGCCGCTCAAGCGCGGCGACACCATTTTGTTCCACGCGGCCGCCGGCGGCGTGGGCCTGATCGCCTCGCAGTGGGCGCGCGCGCTCGGCGTACACATGATCGGCACCGTCGGTTCCGACGAAAAAGCCGCGCTGGCCAAGGCCGCCGGCTGCAGCCATGTCATCAACTACAACACCGAAGATTTTGTCGCGCGCGTGATGGACATCACCAACGGCGAAAAAGTCTCGGTGGTGTACGACTCGATCGGCAAGGATACCTTCACCAAGTCGCTCGACTGCCTGCGCCCGCTGGGGATGATGGTCAGCTTCGGCAGCGCCTCCGGCCCGGTGCCCGATTTTTCGCTGGCCGAACTGTCCTCGCGCGGCTCGCTGTTCATCACCCGTCCGACCCTGTTCAGCTACGCCGCCAGGCGCGCCGACCTCGAAGCGATGGCCGCCGACCTGTTCGCGGTGGTCGCCAGCGGCGAGGTGAAGATCGATATCAACCAGACCTACAAGCTGGCCGACGCCGCGCAGGCGCATATCGACCTTGAAGCGCGCAAGACGACCGGCTCGTCGATCCTGGTGCCATGAGCGCGCCGGACGGCAAGCCTGACGACGGCTCGCCCAAGTTCGGGCGCCTGTTGATCGCTCTGGTGCTGGCGGTGCTGCTGATCGTCGGCATCACCTTCGGCTCGGAGGCCTGGCTCGGCCATCCATGAAAAACGCGCTCCACGGAGCGCGTTGTTTGTGATGCCGGCCAATCAGCCTTCGCGTTTCAGCTCGACCCGCCGCGCCACCCCGCTCACGCCCGGGAATTCGGCAAAGGCGCTGTGCACCAGGGCCGGCATCAGCGCCGGGGTGGACATGTCGCGGCTCATGTTATGCACGGTGACGTCGAACAGGCGCTTGCCGTCGGGGATGGACTTGATCCCGACCTGCAGTTCGCGCCGGTACTGGTGATCGATGCGTTCGCGGTACATCGGCGCGCCGGTCCAGAACGGATCGTAGAAGGGGCTGTGCCAGCCGCCCCAGTAGCGCCGCGCGCCCCAGTGGCGGCCGCGATAGCCGTAGCCGCCGAAGGCGAAGCGCGGGCTGGCGTAAAAGAAGGGATCGACCACTTCGACGATGCGCACCGGGATATCGGTGGTGGTGAAACGCATCGAGATTTTCAGGGTCGGCTTGCCGCTTTCGCCGGCGTCGCGGAAACCCAGGCGCGTCAGCTCGCCGCGCACCAGGTTCTGGTAGCTGCGCAGTTCAAGCGTATCGTCCTGCACCGGCGGCGCTTCGAACACATAGGTCTTGTCCTGCAGCTCGGCCGGCCACTGGTGGAAAGTGGTCACATCGCTGCGGATGGTGCTCGCGCAGCCTCCCAGTAACAGCGTCAGCGCCGCACCGGCGGCCATCAATAATCGTTTCATCGCATTACTCCCATGACGCTACTCCCATCACTCAAAACGGATTTCACCGAAGCTAACTTTATGGCTCACAGTCTATTTTCGCAGAATTTTTACAAGTTGTTACCCCCGTGTACACTGCGATACAGACATGCCGAGGCAATGAGGCGCGGCGCAAGCTTGTGGTATTGGTAAAATAGGCTCCCGACTCACCGTCCCTTCCGAGATCCCATGCGCACAGACACTCCGCAAACCATCTATCGCAAAGAGTACACCCCGCCCGGCTTTATGGTGGAAACGGTCGAACTTGGCTTTGATCTCGACCCGCAGCGCACCATCGTCGCCAGCCGCCTGACCATGACGCGCAATCCGGAGAGCAAGGTACGCGAGATTGAGTTGCACGGAGAAAATATCATCTTGGTCGCGCTGCGCATGAACGGCAAGACCCTGTCCAAGCGCGATTACCGCCTCGACGACAAGATGCTGGTCATCCCCAACGCGCCCGACGCGGTGACCCTGGAAATCGAAACCCTGACGACACCGGTCAAGAATACAACCTTGAACGGGTTGTACGTATCGAACGGCAACTTTTTTACCCAATGCGAGGCGGAAGGTTTCCGCAACATCACGTATTTCCCCGACCGTCCCGACGTGATGGCGACATACACGGTGATGTTGCGCGCCGATAAGGCCACCTATCCGGTGCTGCTGTCTAACGGCAACCTGATCGAAGAGGGCGAACTTGGCGATGGGCGCCACTTTGCCAAATGGGAAGACCCGTTCAAGAAGCCATCGTACCTGTTCGCGCTGGTGGCGGCGCGCCTGGTGTGCCAGGAAGAAACGTTTAAACTGGCCGATGGCCGCTCGGCGCTGTTGCAGGTGTGGGTTGAAGATGGCAATCTCGACAAGACCGATTACGCCATGCAGTCGCTCAAGAACTCGATCCGCTGGGATGAAGAGCGTTTCGGGCTCGAACTCGACCTGGACCGTTTCATGATCGTCGCCGTGGGCGACTTCAACATGGGCGCGATGGAAAACAAGGGCCTGAACATCTTCAACACCAAGTTCGTGCTGGCCAACCCGCGCGTGGCGACCGATATCGACTACGCCGGTATCGAAGCGGTGGTCGGGCACGAGTATTTCCACAACTGGACCGGCAACCGCATTACGTGCCGCGACTGGTTCCAGCTGTCGCTGAAAGAAGGGCTGACGGTGTTCCGCGACCAGGAATTCTCGGCCGACATGATCGGCACCGAGAGCGGGCGCGCGGTGACCCGCATCGACCAGGTGCGCACGCTGCGCCAGGCCCAGTTCCCGGAAGACGCGGGGCCGATGGCGCATCCGGTGCGGCCCGATTCTTTTGTGGAGATCAATAACTTCTACACCGTCACCGTCTACGAAAAAGGCGCCGAAGTGGTGCGCATGTACCAGACCCTGCTCGGGCGCGAACGCTTCCGCAAGGGCATGGACCTGTATTTCGAACGGCATGACGGCCAGGCCGTGACCTGCGACGACTTCCGCGCCGCCATGGCCGATGCCGGAGAACGCGACCTGTCGCAGTTCGAGCGCTGGTACAGCCAGGCCGGCACGCCGGTGGTGCGCGCCGAAGGACGCTACGACGGCGACGCTCACACCTACGAGCTGACCCTGACCCAGCGCTGCCCGGCCACGCCCGGCCAGGAGCACAAGCTGCCGTTTCATGTTCCGGTGGCGGTGGGCCTGCTCGGCGCCGACGGGCGCGACCTGCACCTGAACGTCGATGGACTCGATGCCGTCACCGCGGTGCTGGAACTGACCGATGCATCGCGCACCTTCCGCTTTACCGGTGTGAAGGAAGCGCCGACGCCATCGATCCTGCGCGATTTTTCGGCGCCCGTGGTGCTGGAATACGATTACACCGATACCGAGCTGCTGCACCTGTTCAGCCATGACAGCGACCCGGTCAACCGCTGGGAAGCGGGCCAGCGCCTGGCCATGGCGCGCCTGCTCAAGCTCACCAGCGCCGTGGCCGCGGGCGACACGCTTGAACTGGACACCACCTTCATCGAAGCGCTGCGCAAGATCCTGGCCGACGAATCGCTCGATGCCGCCTTCCGCGAGCAGGCCTTGCTGCTGCCGTCCGAGAGCATGATCGCCGACCAGATGGAGGTGGTCAATCCGCAGGCCATCCACCAGGCGCGCCAGTTCGTGCGGCGCAGCGTCGGCGAGGCGCTGCGCGTCGAGCTGCGCGCACAGTACGACGCCAACCAGACCCCGGGCGCGTACAGTCCCGATGCCTTGTCGGCGGGGCGACGCGGCCTGAAGAACCTGGCCCTGGCCTACCTGGCGTCGACCTCCAGCGAAGAGGGTATCGCGCTGGCCCAGGCGCAGTTCGACAACGCCGGCAACATGACCGACCGGGTGGCCGCGCTGGCGGCCCTGATCCATGCCGGCGCTGGCTCGGCGCAGGCGGCGCTGCAAGCGTTCTACGCCGATTTTGACAACGAGGCGCTGGTGATCGACAAGTGGTTCGCGATGCAGGCCTCGGCCCCGGCCACCGACGTGGCGGCGGTGCGCGGGCTGATGCGCCATGCGGCTTTCAACATCCAGAATCCGAACCGCGCGCGCAGCCTGGTATTTACTTTCTGCGTCGGCAATCCGGCGCAGTTCCACGCGCCGGACGGCAGCGGCTACGCCTTCTGGTCCGAGCAGGTGATCGCGCTCGACGCCCTGAACCCGCAAGTGGCCAGCCGCCTGGCGCGCTCGATGGACCGCTGGCGCAGGTATGCGCCGGCCCTGCAGGCGCAGATGAAGAAGGCCTTGCAGAAGGTCGCCGGCGTGAAAAAATTATCCAGCGACGTGCGCGAAGTGGTGAGCAAGGCGCTCGCCAACTAATCGCCGCGGCGACCAAAGCATATTCAACACATCAAAGGGAAGTGAATGAAACGCGTCAGTCTCACGCAACACCTGGTCGAAGAACAACGGCTGCATAACTCCATCCCGGCCGAACTGCGCCTGCTGATCGAAGTGGTCGCGCGCGCCTGCAAGACCATCAGCCATTCGGTCGGCAAGGGAGCGCTCGGTGATATCCTCGGCAGCGCCGACACCGAGAACATCCAGGGCGAAGTGCAGAAAAAGCTGGACGTGATCTCGAACGAGATCCTGCTCGAGGCGAACGAATGGGGCGGCCACCTGGCGGCAATGGCGTCGGAAGAGATGGAATCGATCCATCCGATCCCGAACCGTTATCCGATGGGCGAATACATGCTCTTGTTCGACCCGCTCGACGGCTCGTCCAACATCGACGTCAACGTCTCGATCGGCACCATCTTCTCGGTGCTCAAGGCGCCCGAAGGCATGGGCACGCCGACCGAAGCGGACTTCATGCAGGCCGGTAGCATGCAGGTCGCCGCCGGTTACGCCGTGTACGGCCCGCAGACCATGCTGGTGCTCACCACCGGCAATGGCGTACACTGCTTCACCCTGGACCGCGAAATGGGTTCCTGGGTGCTGACCCAGCGCCACATGATGATTCCCGAAGCGACCAAGGAATTCGCGATCAACATGTCGAACCAGCGCCACTGGCACGCGCCGGTGCAGCGCTATGTCGACGAGCTGCTGGCCGGATCGACCGGCGTTCGTGGCAAGGATTTCAATATGCGCTGGATCGCTTCGATGGTGGCCGACGTGCATCGCATCCTCAACCGCGGCGGCATCTTCATGTATCCGGCCGATACGCGCGACACCTCGATGCCGGGCAAGCTGCGCCTGATGTACGAAGCCAATCCGATGGCGATGATCGTCGAGCAGGCCGGCGGCGCCGCGACCGACGGACGCACCCGCATCCTCGATATCGCGCCGCACAAGCTGCACCAGCGGGTGCCGGTGTTCCTCGGTTCGAAGAGTGAAGTTGAGCGCGTGAGCAGCTATCACGCCGAGTAAAACTGGTTTTTTTGACAAAAACCGAAAGAACGCGCATTCGGACTAGCAATTTTGCCGGGTTCTTTGCTAGAATACGCGTCTTCGCCGATTTAGCTCAGTTGGTAGAGCAGTTCATTCGTAATGAAAAGGTCGCCAGTTCGATTCCGGCAATCGGCACCAGGTATATGTATCAAGTAAAAACCCGCACGCCTCACGGCGTAGCGGGTTTTTTCTTGCCGGTGGCGGCTGATTGGGGCGGGTGCCGGCGCTCATGGGGCGCTCAGCGCAGCGTCGATGGCGCCAGGGACGGGAGGTGCAACAGCGTTTTCCCGCTCTGCGCGCCGCTGGTGTATTTTCCTGCTTCGACGCTGCTGATCATGCCGGACAGGAGCGTCGCGTTAAAGGCAGCGACCCCGAACACCGTTGCCTGGGCTGCCGTGATGGCGGTAATGATGACCGTTTTCTTGAGGTCTTGCCGGCCTTGATTTCAAGGTAGTGGCAATCCATATTGTCAAAGCGCTCATCGAGGCGCTTTTCGAATTCCGCGCGCCGCTCCGCACCCATGCGCACAAACTCGACGTGCCGTTCCTCTGCACACCTTGGCGCTCGACTTCTCTTTGTTCCCGCCCTGCCGACTGGCGACGGTGCTCGGCCCACAACTGCGCCTCGACGCGTTGACGTTCCATCCGCTGCTCGATCCCGGCTTGACGCCATTGCGCTTGTGTTTGCCGCCATTCGGCATCGGCTTTCTTGTATTGCGCTTCCAGCCGTTCGCGTTCTTTTCTGATTTCCTCTCCTTGTTCTACTTCCTGGCTATTCGCCCGACTGATTTTTATGACGAGTAGTCCGACTGATAATTTGAGGTGTGACGACGGCCGGCAGGCGCGTCAACATGCCCGCACATGGCGGGCGCGGTGAAGTAGGTGAGCAGTCAAATCCACCCTTGGCGGCCCGCAGGCGTCCTCAGACGCGATTCATCAAGGTGCGCGCTTCCTGCCGGATCACGCGTCCGACGATGATGCATTCGCCGCCGCGGCAGGCGCGCCGGTGGTAGGCCGGGTCCGGATTCATGGAAGACAGATACCATTCGCGGCCCTCGCGCACCAGTTGCTTGACCACGGCCTCGCCATCGAAATTGACCGCGTACAACTCGTTGTTGATCGGTTTGGTGTCGGCAATATTGATGACGACCACATCGCCTTCGATCATCAACGGCCACATGCTGTCGCCCTTGACGCTGATGGCCAGCAGGCATTGCGGCACCAGGTCGTTTTTCTCGATGAAGCGACGCGGCAGATTGATGGTGGTGTCGGTTTGATCCTCCTGCGACGCCTCGAAGCCCATGACGCCGGCGCGCAAGGTCAGGCTGACCTTCTTGATGGGGATGGTCTCGTCCTGGTCGGCATCGATCGTGATGCGCCTGCCGACCAGGCGGAAATCGTTCTCGCGCGACTGCGCCAAGGCCATCGCATCCTTGGCTGCGGCGTAATCGTCCGCATGCGAGGCCAGCGCGGCGCTGAAGGCGGAGATCGGCACGCCCAGCAGTTTCGAAAACTTGATGGCGACATCGATATTCAAGGGGATTTTGCCGTTGAGATATTGGTTCAAGGCGCTTTGGCCGAACGCCATCTGGTTGGCGGCGGCTTCCTGGGACGCAGGCAGCCCTTGGCTGCGGCGCGCGTGTTGCCACTCAATGAAGAGTTGCTTGAGCTGCGCTGCTTCCGCGAGCTCGTGTGGGTTTAGGGGGAGGGCTGGCATACATCGAACAATATAAGGAAAACTAATAAAAAGCAATCAGTCTGACTGTTGACAAACGTGATTAGTAGGACTAATATACTGCTTATGAACACAGCGATACCTGTCCGGTTTTTGCCCGGCTTTACCAGCGCCTTGTTGCGCCAGGAGGTCATGGTCTCCAGCCGCGCGCGCGGCCGGTGCCAGCCGCCTGATGCGGTCGTCCGGCCCAGCCTGCGTACTACGCCGGTGGCAGGCACGATCAGTCGAGGCGATCGATGTGCGTCACCGGTGCCCGCGCACCGTGCTGCGCGCCGGGCCTGACCCGGCAGTTCGACCAGTTTGACCCCAAGTCCGGCGTCATTGCAGTTGCAATGGCGGCCGCCCCGCCACGCCCGCGCCAGCGGCAGGCATGCCACCAAGGAGAACAGATGACCGTCCAACCAGAACTCAATCACGAAGCGCGCCAGTTGCTCGCCGTCGCATGCGCCTGGCGAGAGAGCCGCAACGCCGCCGTCGCCGCCGGTGGCGTGATCGGGGAATTAACCGCGCTGCGCCATCGCCTCGACGGCGATGCCCTGGCCCAAGCCATCGACACTTACTGGAGGGCAGCATGAGACGTTATCTGGTTGATCAACTGCGTTGCAACATCCTGGCCGCGCTCGCGCACGGTCCCACGCAAGTCGCCCCGCTGGCCCAACGCCTGGGCGCCGATGCCGAAAAGGTGCGCCAGCAATGCCTGGAGCTGTTCCGCGAAGGCGCGATCGGGCGCGATCCGCGCACGCGGCGCGCGCACATGGTGTACCGGGCCGCCGGCCTGCCCGATCCCACCGAACCCGATCCGCACCCGATCCAGCGCGTCCTGGCGTCAGAATGGAAGGGCCATCCCTACCGCGATCCGCTGGTTGCCGCGCTGTTCGGCCCGACGGGGAGGGCGCATGGGGCCGGTTTTGGCTTGTCGCATCATGGCGGCCATCGGGCCGACTGCTAAACATACAGGCCAGAATTTGGCGAACATGGCCGGATGCGATTGCCGCGCACCCTCCGCGAACGCAGTGCGAGCCCTGCGAGCGGAGGGCAAGGCCGCAGCGCGCCGGCCGTGGAACGCAAAAATGCCCCTTATTCATGGGCGTGTATGTAGAGCCTGCCTCGGCAGGCCGGCATCGCAGCCGGCCTGCCCGGCAATGCCATTGATCGGGCTCATTCACCTGTCCATCCTGCGCCGGCATCGCCCGCGTCAATATTGCATTGTTGAGGGCGCGCAAAGCGCCCGCACCCCCCCATTCCCACCCTCCGGCATAACAATGCCTCCTGGCATGCATGGCAATTCTGTTAGTCACCGCACAGTGAGCAAACGGCAATCGTTATATTTTTTGTATTCGGCACCAACAACAGGTGTCACCACCGCGCTGGTAACAAACTTTTAGAGGAATGGATCATGGACAATCAAAAATCGAACGGCGGCAACGCAAGCAATCTGGGTAACGAAGGTTCGGGCAGCAGCATGGGCAAGGATCTTGGCGCCGGCCGCAGCGAGAATAACAAGCCCAACGACAACAACAAGGGCAGCGATCTGAGCAAAAGCGCGACCGACCTGCACAACACCATCGACAAGGCCGCCGACGCCGCCCAGCCGATCGTCGATCGCATGGCTTCCAGCGCCCACGCCGGTGTCGACAAAGTCAGTGGCGCCCTGAGCGGCGTGACTGGTCGCGTCGATGAAAAAACCCGCCAGCTGACCGATGCCTACAAGAACTTCGCAGAAACCGGGCGCGACTATGTCCGCACCAGCCCGGCGACCTCGATCCTGGTAGCGCTGGGCGTCGGTTACACGCTGTCAAAACTGCTGGGCCGTCGTAACTGACCTGCGCTGTCATGCGCTGGCAGGGTCCCGGGCGGTTTGCGCCGTCCGGGCACGCTCCGTACGTCCCCACACCCTCGTTTTGATCGTTTCGCTACCTTGCCCTGGCAGGTGGTGTCGCATTCCCGCGCCGGTCTCTCGTCCCACACATTTTAGTTGAGGTATTCAATGGTCACACGTAAGAAAACGGGCTCCTCGGAAGATGGCGCCGGCTCCATTCTGAGCACCGTCTCCGGACCCTCCAACGCGCAGCCGCCCACCAGCCTGGGCAGCAGCGATCCGATCGCCGAACAGTTGCTGGCCAAGACCGTCGCCGGCCAGCAGCTGGCGGCAGCGATGCCGTTCAATCCGAACAAGCCGGCCGAGTACGGCGACGCTGCGCGCACGCCGCCGCCTGGCGCCACGGCCGAGCCATCGACCCCGCTTGCCACCGGCAGCACCGCGACCGAAACCATCGCCTCCGCCAAGCTCGGCAGCGGTGTGCCGCCAGCGGGCGTGAATCCGGCCGTCGGGCCGCTCGACCGCGTGCGCGTCGACAGCGGCGGACAAGTCCTCACTACCAACCAGGGCGTACCGATTGCCGATAACCAGCATTCGCTCAAGATCGGCCTGCGTGGCCCGACCGCGCTGGAAGACTTTATCCTGCGTGAGAAAATCACCCATTTCGACCATGAGCGCATCCCCGAGCGCGTGGTACATGCCCGTGGCTCGGCTGCGCACGGCTATTTCGAGAGCTACCAGGACCTGAGCGCGGTAACGCGCGCCTCGCTGTTTGCCCAGCCCGGCAAGCGCACTCCCGTGTTCACCAGGTTTTCGACCGTCGCCGGCGAAAGAGGTTCCTCCGACACCGTGCGCGATGTGCGCGGTTTCGCCGTCAAGTTCTATACGGACGAAGGCAACTGGGATCTGGTCGGCAACAACATGCCTGTCTTCTTTATCCAGGACGCCATGAAGTTCCCCGACCTGGTGCATTCGGTTAAGCCCGAGCCGCACCATGCGATGCCGCAAGCATCGAGCGCCCACGATACCTTCTGGGACTTTGTCTCCCTGATGCCGGAATCGACCCACATGCTGCTGTGGCAAATGTCGGACCGCGCCATTCCGCGCAGCTACCGCACCATGCAGGGTTTCGGCGTACACACCTTCCGCCTGGTCAATGCGGCCGGCGCGTCGGTGTTCTGCAAATTCCACTGGACCCCGCTGCAGGGCACGCACTCGCTGGTGTGGGACGAGGCCGCCAAGCTGGTCGGCGCCGATCCCGACTATCATCGGCGCGACCTGTGGGAAGCTATCGACAGCGGCAATTTTCCCGAGTGGGAGCTGGCGCTGCAGATCTTCACCGAAGAGCAAGCCGAATCGTTCGCCTTCGACGTGCTCGACCCGACCAAGCTCGTGCCCGAAGAATTGGTGCCACTCACGCCAGTGGGCAAGATGGTGCTCAACCGTAATCCGGACAACTTCTTCGCCGAAACGGAACAGGTGGCCTTCTGTACCGCCCACATCGTTCCCGGCATCGATTTCAGTAACGATCCGCTGCTGCAAGGCCGTATCCATTCCTACCTCGATACCCAGATCAGCCGCCTCGGTGGTGCCAATTTCCACGAAATCCCGGTCAACGCGCCGCTCGCGCCGGTACACAATAACCAGCGCGACGGCATGCACCGCCAGGCGATCCACCGTGGCCGCGTCAATTACGAGCCGAACTCGCTGGCCGGCGGTTGCCCCTTCCAGGCAGGTATGAAAACCGGCTTCACCAGCTTTCCGCAGACCATTTCGGAAGACAAGGTACGCGGCAATCCGGAGCTGTTCGCCGACCACTATTCGCAGGCGCGCCTGTTCTTTAACAGCCAGAGCCCGGTCGAACAGGCCCACATTGCCGCCGCCTTCCGCTTCGAGCTGACGCGCGTGCAGACCCCGGCCGTGCGCGAGCGCGTGCTGGCCACCCTGGCCAATGTGAATCCGGTCCTGGCCGGTTCCGTTGCCGGCGGCCTGGGCATGGAAGTGCCGCCACCGCTGCCGCTGGCAACCGACCGTCCGATGCATGAGTACGAACCGTCGCCGGCCCTGTCCTTGCTCAGCCGTCCGGGCGAAACCGGGATCCGCACGCGCAAGGTCGCGCTGCTGGTGGCCAACGGCGTCGACGGCGCCATGGTGCGCGCCATCTACAGCTCGCTGCTGGAAGATGGCGCCGTGCCGCGCGTGGTGGCCAGCCAGCTGGGCAAGGTCAAGACCAGCGACGGCGCCTCGCTGGACGTGGAAATCACGCTCGAAGCCGGTCCCTCGGTGCTGTACGACGCGGTGGTCGTGCCCGATGGCGATGCGGTCGCCATTCTCAGCCGCGACGCCCATGCGCTCGACTTCGTGCGTGAGCAGTATCGTCATTGCAAGCCGATCCTGGTGGTCGGGGCCGGGGCCGCGCTGCTGAAACACGCGGGCGTGCCGCCGGCCCTGCCGGACGGTTCGGCCGACCCGGCGCTGATCGGCACCGAAAGCGGGGCCCTGACCCCGGCCTTGACAGCGTTCAAGAAGGCGCTGGCCGGTCACCGTTCTTTCGCGCGCGAAACTGATCCACCGAGAGTGTAAGCACGGCGTGTATCGCACGGCGTGTATCGCACGGCGTGTAACGCACGGCGTGTAACGCACGGCGTGTAGCGCGGCGTGGAATGCACAAGCGAAAAAAAACGCCAGCGATGCTGGCGTTTTTTTTCGGCTGAAGAACGGCGTGCGGATCAGCAGCGAAAGGTGTCGTGCTCGCCCTTGCGGCGCCGCGACATGAAGCCGATCAAGCCCAGGCCGGCCAGCAGCATGGCATAGCTTTCCGGTTCCGGCACTGGTGTGGTCGGCACCTGGAAGGCGGTTTTGCCGAGGTCGCGTGCAAAAATCGTCAGGCTCGAGTAATCGGACAGCTTGCCGCCCGGGTTGAGCGCGTTCAGGGTCCAGCTGCCGCTGGTTTTGGAACCGGCGCCGAGGACTTCGTCATCGAACAACCAGGCCGAGCTGCCGCCGCCGGTGTGCATCGCAAACACCAGGTCGAGCTTGACGTTGTTTTTCAAGTCGTTGTTGGCCACAGTCCACGAACCATGGCGACCGTCGGTCTTGTCGAAGGTGAAGGTGAGGCTGGTGCCCAGTTTGCTGGTCGAGATGGCCACGCCGTTGTCGGCTTTGCTGCCGAAGGCGGCGATCGAGGTCCAGCCCTGCTTCGAGCCGTACAGCGCAAAGTCGCTGGCGAAACCGCTGCTGTTGCCGTTGCTGCCTTGCTGGGGATTGACGCTGCCGGCATAGTCGACCGCGTCGGCGCTCATGCCGTTGAGGCTGACATCGCTCTTGCTCGTCTTGCCGGCGCTGCCATTGGCGGCGTGCGCACCGGTGGCGAACACGATGGTCGTCAAGAGCGCCGCGCTGATGCTAATCGTTTTGGCAATGTTTTTCATGTCGTTTCCAATGTTTAAGGAAGTGATCGAGAAAGCATTGCGGGGTTTAGGCAGCGCTTGATGCAAATGCGGAAGTACAGGAAGTAATAGTACCCCATGTATTGATGAGATTCAATTGAGAAAATTATATATGTGCAATCTGAGTAGCCTATATGCAACTATTGCGCCTTAATACATTTCTCCTATGAAATATCATCAGGTCGGGAAAATCATTGGACCGGGCTCAACGGGGGGGGGGCTGCGCGCGCCGCAAGGGCTCAGTCGCGGCAGGTCATCCATGCCCCCGGGATGGCGTGCGTAACGTTGCTGCAATCCAACAAAAACGCCAGCACGAGGCTGGCGTTGATCGAGGTGCGCGAAGGCGCGCTGATCAGCTGAACAGCGGCTGTGCGACCTTGCGCCGGCGCGACATGAAGCCGACCAGGCCCAGGCCGGCGAGCAGCATGGCATAGGTTTCCGGTTCCGGCACCGGGGTGCTCGGTACCTCGAAGGCGGTCTTGCTGACGTCGCGCGCGAAAATGGTCAGGTTCTCGTAGCCGGCCTTGTTGCCGAACAGGGCCAGGCCGTTGAAGGTCCAGCTGCCGTTGCTGGTCGAGGCCGCGCCGATGGTTTCATTGTCGAACAAGAAGGCCGAGCTGCCCATGCCGCCGTACATGGCGAACACCAGGTCCAGCTTGACGTTGTTCTTCGCATCGTTGTTGGCGACGGTCCACGCGCCGTGGCGGCTGTCGGACTTGTCGAAGGTGAAGGTCAGGTTGGCGCCCAGCTTGCCGCTCGTGATGGCCACGCCATTGTCGGCGCTGCTGCCGAAGGCGGCGATCGAGGTCCAGCCCTGCTTCGAGCCGTACAGCGCGAAGTCGCTGGCAAAGCCGCCGCTGCCGCCCTTGGTGACGAAAAAGCCCTGGGGATTGACCAGCACAGCGTAGTCGACCGCGTCGGCGGCGGCGCCGTTGAGCGTGACGTCGCTTTTAGCGGTCGTGCCGTTCCAGGTCGCCTGCGCGCTCGAGGCGAACAGCAGGGAGGTGCACAGTGCCGCACCCACGGTAATGTTTTTAGCAATGTTTTTCATGTCGTTTCCGATGACGGGGAGGGAAGGAAGAAAGCATTGCGGGGATGAGGCAAGGCTTGCTGCAAAATGCAGGAACGGCGCACATCATAGCGCATTGATTGCTGTTTTTCAAGCAATAAAGTTATATTGATGCAATTTAGCTGATAAAAAACACAATGCCAATGTCGGCCCGTCCTTGCATGAAGAAAAACGCCAGCGCTAGGCTGGCGTCGCGATGATGGCCTTCCCGTCCTATGCCGGCAAGTCGGCCGCCGGCTTGCGGGCGGATGTACCCTTGTCCCGGCGCAGATACCGCACGCCGCGCTTGAGCAAGTGTTCCAGGTCATCGATGTAGGTGAACACGGCCGGCACCACCAGCAAACTGAGCAGGGTGGAAGTGATCAGGCCGCCGATCACGGCAATCGCCATCGGCGAACGGAAGCTCGGGTCGGCGCCCCAGCCCAGCGCCAGCGGCATCATGCCGGCGCCCATGGCGATGGTGGTCATGATGATCGGGCGGCTGCGCTTGTGGCAGGCGTCGACCAGCGCATCGAAGCGGCTCATGCCCGCCTGGCGCGCCAGGATCGCATAATCGACCAGCAGGATCGAGTTCTTGGTCACGATCCCCATCAGCATGATCAGGCCGATCATGGACGGCATCGAGAGCGCCTTCCCGGTCAGCAGCAGCGCCACGAAAGCGCCGCCGATCGACAGCGGCAGCGCCGCCAGGATGGTCACCGGCTGCATGAAGTCCTTGAACAGCAGCACCAGCACGCCGTAGATGCACAGCACCCCGATCAGCATCGCCACGCCGAAGCTGGCGAACAGCGCCTGCATCTCCTGGGCGTCGCCCAGTTCCGCGATCTTGACCGACGCCGGCAGGTTTTTCATCGAGGGCAGGGCGCGCGCTTCGTCATTGACCTCACCCAGCGAGCGGCCCGACAGCTCCACTTCGAGCGTCACATTGCGGCTGCGATTGAGGCGGTCGATCTGCGCCGGTCCGCTTTCCATCGTGATCGACGCCACGTTGTCGAGCATGACCGGGCCGTTCTTGCCCGGCACCGTCAGCCGTCCCAGCGCCGACAGGTCGGCCCGCACCGCGTCCGGCAGCTTGACCCGGATCGGCACCTGGCGCTCGCTCAGGTTCATCTTGGTCAGCGCCGTGTCGTAGTCGCCGGCGGTGGCCACGCGCACCGTCTCGCCGATGGACGCGGCGGTCACGCCCATGTCGGCCGCCCTGGCGAAGTCGGGGCGCACGATGATTTCCGGGCGCACCAGCGAGGCGCTCGAACTGACGTTGCCGATGCCCTTGAGCGTACGCAGTTCGCGTTCCACCGCCTGCGCCGCGCCGGTCAGCGCCAGCGGATCTTCGCTGCGCAGCACCAGCTGCATCTTGACGCCGGTATCGGCCGGGCCCACGTTGAACCTGGCGCCGGGAATCTGATCGAGCCTGGCGCGGATCTGGCGTTCCAGCTGGTCCATCGATTCCTTGCGGTCGTTGCGGTGCAGCGTGGTCAGGGTCAGCACCGCGCGCCGCGCTTCGGCCGAGGCGCCGGGCGCGAACGCGTCGCCGCTCGAGCCGCCGCCGATCGAACTGAAGACGCCCTTGATGCCCGCCACTTCCATCGCCGCCAGGCGCGCCCGCTCGGCCACCGCGCGCGTTTCGGCCAGGGTGGAGCCGGGCGGCAGTTCGACGTTGATCATGGTCTGGGCGCGGTCGGCCGCCGGCACGAAGCCGGTCGGCAGCAGCGGCACCAGCGCGATCGAACCAACAAAAAACAGGGCCGAGGCGATCCCGGTCACCAGGCGGTGCTTCAGGCACCATTTCATGGCCGCCATGTAGCGCTGCATGATCCAGCCGTCCTTTTCCTCCCCGTGCGGCAGGTCCTTGAGGATGTAGGCCGCCATCATCGGGGTAAGCAGGCGCGCCACCACCAGCGAGGCCAGGATCGCCAGCACCGCGGTCCAGCCGAACTGCTTGAAGAACAGGCCCGGCACGCCGCCCATGAAGGCGGTCGGCAGGAACACCGCCACCAGCGCGAAGGTGGTGGCGATGACCGCCATGCCGATTTCGTCGGCCGCTTCCATGGCCGCCTGCATCGGGGTCTTGCCCATGCGCAGATGGCGCGAAATGTTCTCGATCTCGACGATCGCATCGTCCACCAGCACCCCGACCACCAGCGCCAGCGACAGCAGGGTCACGGTGTTGAGCGTGTAGCCGAACAAATATTGGCCAAGGAAGGCGGGAATCACCGACAGCGGCAGCGCGGCGGCCGCCACCAGGGTGGCGCGCCAGTCGCGCAGGAACCACCACACCACCAGCACCGCCAGGATCGCGCCTTCGTACAGCAGTTCCATCGAGCCGTCGAAATTTTCTTCCACCGGCTGGGCGTTGTCGATTACTTCTTTCAATGCCACGTTGGCGTGTGCCGCCTGCAGTTCGGCCACGGCCGCGCGGGTGCCCTCGGCCACCTTGGTTTCGCTGGCGCCCTTGGTGCGGAAAATCTCGAAGCCGACCACGCGCTTGCCATCCTGCTCGGCCACCGCACGCGGCTCGGCCACCGTATCGCTCACGCTGGCGATCTGGTCGAGGCGCACGCGCCGTCCGTCCGGCAGGGGAATATCCATCGCCGCCAGCTGGTCCGCCGTCTGCACGGTGGCGATGGTGCGCACCGACTGCTCGGCGCCCGACACGTCACCGCGTCCGCCCGGCGCCTCGCGCTGCACGTTGCGCAACTGGCGCGACACGTCCACCGCCGCCACCTGCAGCGCCGCCATGCGGGCATCGTCGAGTTCCACGCGGATCTCGCGTGTGACGCCGCCCACGCGCTTGACCGAACCGACGCCCGGCACGTTCAAGAGGCGCTTGGCCACCGTGTTGTCGACGAACCAGCTCAGTTCCTGGTCGTCCAGCGGCACGCCGCCCTTGCCCGGCGCGGCGGCCGCGGTGTAGGTCAGGATCACGCGTCCGGCCGTGGATATCTTGGTCACGGTCGGATCGCGCATTTCGGCGGGCAGGTCGGCCTTGACCCGCGCCACCGCGTCGCGCACATCGTTCACGGCTTCCGAGATATTCTTCTCGAGGATAAATTCGACCGTGACCGTGGCCACGCCATCGAGCACCCGGGTGGAGATGTTCTTCACGCCTTGCAAGGTGGCGATCGAATCCTCGATCTTGCGCGCCACTTCCGTTTCCAGCTGCGCCGGCGCGGCGCCGTCGAGCGTGGCGGTGACGAGCACGATCGGCAGTTCGATGTCCGGAAAGTCCTGCACCGCGTTGGCCTTGTAGGCCAGCAGCCCGGCCAGGGTCAGCAACGCGAACAGCATGATCGCCGGGATCGGGTTCTTGATCGATAATGATGAAAAATTCATGGCGTTTCCTTATTTGGCGGCGCTTGCGGGCGCCTTCGCCGGCGCGGCCGCGGGCGCAGCGACATTGCGTACCAGGTCGCCCTCGTTCAAAAAGCCCGCGCCGCTGACCACGACCACCGAATCGGCGGTCAAGCCACGGGTCACCTCGATGCGCTCGCCCAGGCGCCGTCCGGCCTGCACCTTGAGCTGGCTGACGCGCCCGTCCTGGTTCAGGCGGAACACGTAGCTGAAGCCATCGCGCACCACCACCGACTGCTGCGGCACGGTCATGGCGTCCGAGGTGCCCAGTTCGAACTGGCCGCTGGCGAACATGCCGGCCTTGAAGGGCGCGTTGGCGCCTGCACTCTGCGGCAGGTCGACATACACCAGCGCGGAGCGGGTCTGCGGATCGATGGTCGGCGCGATCATGCGCACCTTGCCGGTCAGTTCACTGCCGTTGGCCGCCTTGATCACGGCGCTGGTGCCGGGCTTGATGCGCGCCAGTTCGGCCGCCGTGACTTCGGCGCGCCACTCGAGGCGCCCCTGGCGGATCATGCGGAACAGTTCCGT
This sequence comes from Massilia genomosp. 1, assembly GCF_011682185.1. Classification (NCBI taxonomy): domain Bacteria; kingdom Pseudomonadati; phylum Pseudomonadota; class Betaproteobacteria; order Burkholderiales; family Oxalobacteraceae; genus Massilia; species Massilia genomosp. 1. Next base: position 54,298 of record NZ_WHJF01000001.1, on the reverse strand, counting down.
GCCCACGCCCACCACCGAACCGACGGTGGCGGTGCGCGCCGAAATCACGCCATCGTCGGGCGCCACCACCTGCGTGTATTTCAGGCGCAGCTGCTGCGACGACAGCGCCGCCTTGGCCGAGGCGATGCGCGCCCTGGCGGTCTGCTCGGCCGTCTTGTACTGGCTGATCTGCTGGGCCGACAGCGCGCCTGAATTTTCCAGGGTGCGGGCGCGCGCCGCGTTGGCCACCGCTTCGGCGGCATTCGCCTCGGCTTCCAGCAAACCGGCGCGCGCCTGCGCCACATCGGCGTTGACGCTGTCGGCCGAGAACACGGCCAGCACCTGGCCTTTTTTGACAAGGTCGCCGACGTTGACCTTCACGGCGGTCAGGCGCAGCCCGCCCGATTCGCTGCCGATCACCGCTTCCTGCCAGGCGGCCACGTTGCCGTTGGCGCCCAGCTTGATGGCCAGGCTGGCCGGCGACGGCCGGGTGGTGGTGACGGTGAGCGCGGGCTTGGGCGCGGCGTCTTTCTTGTCGTCGGCTGCCACCGAATCGGGCGAGACGGCCATCAGGCCGCCCGTGGCCAGCACCAGGGCGCCGATCACCAGCGCGGCGGCCGGTTTGAGCTTGAGGTTCTTCAGAGTGTAGTGTGTGGAGTTTGTCATGGTGTTCTATCCGTAGTCGTGTCGGGGCGGTCAGTTCGGGGTGGCGGTCCAGCCGCCGCCGGCGGCGCGGTACAAGGCCACCGACGCGGCGCTGCGCTCGCGCTGCAAGGTGACGACCGCATTTTCGGCGGCCAGCCGCGTGCGGCGCGCGTCTTCCAGTTCGAGCAGGCTGCCCAGTCCATTCTTGTAGCGGTCTTCGGCGGCGCGAAAGGCTGCGCGGTAGCCGTCCAGCGACACTTGCGCATCAACGCTGCGCTCGGCCGCGCTGTCCAGGTGTACCAGCGCCTGTTCGACCTCGCTCACGGCGCGGCGCGCGCTGGCGCGGTACGACACCACGGCCGCGTCGTAGCGCGCCCTGGCCGCGTCCACATTGGCGCTGCGCCGTCCGCCATCGAAGATCGGCAGGGTCAACGCCAGCGGGCCGATGCTCCAGGTGTCGAACTGGTTGTTCTCGCCGCCGCTGCGAAAATTCGCACGGCCGATGGAGCCTTGCAGCGACAGGCGCGGGTAGCGCTGCGCCTGCGCGCTGCCGACCTCGAAGCTGGCGGCGGCCACTTCACGTTCGGCGCTAAACACGTCGGGCCGCTGGGCCAGCACCTGGGCCGGCAAGGCCGCAATCGCAGGCGCCGGCGGCGCCACCGGCGTCGTGGCCAGCAGGCGCGCGCGCAGGTCCGGTTCGTCGATTGCCGTCAACGCCACCAAGGTCTTGATATCGATGTCGCACAAGGCGCGCTGCAAGGTGGCGCGGCTCTTGCCCTCGGCCGCGCTGGCGCGCGCCAGGGCCGCCGTGGCGGGGGCCTGGAAGCCGGCCTCGGCCGACAGGCCGGTCAGGCGCGCCGTGTCTTCGCGCGAGGCAGCGTCGAGACGCGCCACCGCCAGCAACTGCCCGCACGAGCGCAGGCTGTAATACTGGTTCGCCACTTCGGCCGCCACCGCCACGCGCGCATCGTGCCAGCTGGCGCGCGCGCCCGCCAGGCGTTCCTCGGTGGCGTTGTGGGTGGCGCGCAGGCCGCCGAACAGGTCGATCTCCCAGGCGCTTTGCAGGCCCCCGTGGCCGGTGGTGCCGCCGGGCTGGGCGCCTTGCTGGTTGACGCGGCTCGCACTCATGCTCGCGTCCAGCGTCGGCGCCAGCGCGGCGCCGGCGGCGACGCGCTCGGCGCGCGACTGTACGATGCGCGCGCGCGCCGTGGCCACGTTCGGGCTGGCCGTCTGCGCCGCCTCCACCAGTTGCGCCAGCAGCGGGTCGCCCTGCTCGCGCCACCACAGCGACAGGTCGCTCAGGCTGCCGTTGTGCGGCAAGGGCGCCTGCCATTGGGGCGGGATGGGCGCCTCGGTCTTGCCTGGCGGCGCCAGCGTACACCCTCCCAGCGCCAGCGGCAGCAGGGCCGCACTCAGTACATGGACGATCTTCATGCTTTCTTCTTTCGTGGCTTGGTAATAGGTTGTGCGGGTTGTGCGGCGCCGGCCTTGCGGCGCGCCAGTTCGGCGTTGACCATCGCTTCGCCGTAGTCGACCAGGCGCGCCATCCAGGCATCGATGGCGGCGTCGCTTTCGAGCAGGTGCGGGTTGATGCGGTCGATCACGTCGCGCGTGACCATCAGCTGCACCGCCAGGCCGACCACCGAGAAGCCCAGGCGCAGCAGGTCGTCGTCCGGCGTGGCCAGGCCCAGGTGACGGCCCAGCACCATCACCAGCGCCGCGTGGGCCGGCTTGATGCCGTTGTCGATTTCCTCGGCCCAGACGCCGGTCGGCTCGAGCATCTCGCGAAACCACAGCCGCATCGACAGGCGCGCCCTGTCGCCGCGTTTCAGGTCGGCCATCAGGATGCCGTAGAAGCCTTCGAGCGTCTCGCGCAGGGTGGCGTCGGAGGCGGTGAACGCCTCCAGGTTGGCCTCGCAGCCGGGCGAGGGTTCGGTGAAGGCGGCGCGGTACAGGCCGGCCTTGTCGCCGAAGTAGTAGCTGATCGACGCGATGTTGGTGCCGGCGGCCAGCGCGATCTCGCGGGTGGAGGTTTTGGCGAAACCCTGCTCGGCGAACAGGCGGGTCGCCGCCAGCAGCAGCCGCTCGCGCGACTGTGCGCCGTCCGAGCGCGTGCGGCGCGCATCGTCGGCCAGTAAAGTCGGTGTTTTTTCCATTCTGCGATTTAATCACGAAAATCAAACGATTGATATAACTAAAGCGTTCGTTTTAACTAAGCCGGAAAATCTTTACATTTGGCTTACATTGTGGCCCATCTTGTGTCCAAATGAACGGGAACTTTTTGCCGGTTCCGGCGCAATACCTGTAAGGCGGGGATGTTCCTTGCCACTTTTCGATCGGCTTGCCCATGAAACGCTATGTACTCGCCCTGTTCGCCGCCGCCGCGCTGGCCGGCGCGCGCGCCGCGCCGCTGCCGCCCGGCCAGGAAGCCGCCCATGTACTGAACCGTATCGCCTTCGGCCCCGCGCCGGGCGACCTGGAACGCGTGGGCCGCACTGGCGTGCGCGCCTATATCGACAGCCAGCTCGCGCCGGAATCGATCGCCTTGCCGGCCGCCCTGAGCGCGCGCCTGGCCGGCCTGGAAACGCCGAACCGCAGCGCCGGCAAGACCCTGGCCGAATTTGAAGAAGCGCGCCGCAACGCGCGCGACGAAACGCCGGCCGCCCAGGAGCTGCGCCGCGCGCGCGTGGCCCGCATCGCGCGCGAAACGGCCGAGGCGCGCCTGCTGCGCGCGCTCCAGAGCCCGCGCCAGCTCGAAGAAGTGATGGTCGACTTCTGGTTCAACCACTTCAACGTGGCCGCCTCCAAGGGCAATGTGCAGGCGCTGGTCGCCAGCTACGAGCGCGATGCGATCCGGCCCTACGTGTTCGGCTCTTTCCGCCAGCTGCTGGGCACCACCGCGAAGCACCCGGCCATGCTGTACTACCTCGACAACTACCTGTCCGCCGGCCCCGCGCCGGCCAAAGCCAAGGGCCGCGCGCGCGGCCTGAACGAAAACTACGCGCGCGAACTGATGGAACTGCACACGCTCGGCGTCGACGGCGGCTACAGCCAGCGCGACGTGACCGAACTGGCGCGCATGCTGACCGGCTGGACCTACGACCAGCGCGCCCTGATCGGCGAAGACCAGCTGTTCCGCTTCGATCCGAAGCGCCACGACCAGGGCGCCAAGACCTGGCTGGGACGCGCGGTGCCGGCCGCCGGCCAGCAGGAAGGCGAGATGGCGCTCGACGTGCTGGCCATGCATCCGGCCACGGCGCGCCACCTGAGCTACAAGCTGGCCCAGTATTTTGTGCGCGACGATCCGCCGGCGGCGCTGGTCGAGCGGCTGGCGAGAACCTGGCAAGCCAATGGCGGCGACATCCGCGGCGTGCTGCGGGTGCTGTTCGCCAGCGACGAATTCATGGCGCAGGACGCCATCGGCGCCAAGTTCAAGACCCCGTACCAGTATGTGGTGTCGGCGGCGCGCGCCAGCGCCACGCCGCCGGGCGACATCGGCCCGCTGCTCGGCGCCCTGAACCAGCTCGGCATGCCGCTGTACGGCTGCCAGACGCCGGATGGCTACAAGAATACCGAGGCGGCCTGGATGAATCCGCACGCGCTGACCCGGCGCATCGTGTTCGCGACGGCGCTCGGCGCGGGGCGGCTGGCGCTGGCCAAAGGCGCGCCCGTGGTGGCGCTGGCCGATGCCAGTTCGGTCACGCCGGCCCCGCTCGATCCGCTGCAGCTGGCGTCGACCCTGGGCGCGTCGGTGTCGCCGCGCACCCAGGAGCTGGTGGCGGCGTCGCCGGTCGCCCTGCGCGCGGCGATGCTGCTCGGCGGCCCCGATTTCATGCAGCGCTAACAGCGCAAACAGGAGAACCACATGCAACGCAGAGACTTTTTATCCTCGCTGGCGGCCGGCGCCAGCCTGCTGGTGCCGGTCGGGCGCAGCGCCTGGGCCGCCAGCGGGGGCAGCGACACCGGCGCCACCGGCGCCACGCGCCAGAAACTGATCGTCGTGATGCTGCGCGGCGCCGTCGATGGCCTGAACGTGGTCGCGCCCGTGGGCGACGCCAACTACCGGCGCCTGCGCCCGACCATCGGGCTGGAACTGCCGGGGCTTGACGGCGGCGCGCTCGACCTGGACGGCTACTTCGGCCTGCATCCGGCGCTGGCGCCCTTGATGCCGCTGTGGCGGCAAAAGCAGCTCGCGTTCGTGCATGCCAGCGGCTCGCCCGACGAGAGCCGTTCGCACTTCGACGCGCAGATCTATATGGAGACGGCCACGCCGGGCCGCAAAAGCACGCCGGATGGCTGGATGAACCGGCTGGTGACGGCGCTGCCGGGCGACTCCGCGGCCAGCCGCGCCATCAGTATCGGCCCGCTGATGCCACGCATCCTGAGCGGGCCGGCGGCGGCCATCAACCTGCCCAACGGCGCCGGGGCCACGCGCGCCGATGTACTCGACCGCCCGGCGGTGGGCGCCGCGTTCGACCAGTTGTATGCGTCGCACGCGCGCTTCGGGCGCGCCTACAGCGAGGGCAGGGTGGCGCACAAGGAGGTGATGCAGGCGGCGATGAGCCAGGAAATGCAGGCAGCCGACAACGGCGCGCCGCTGCCGAATGGTTTTCCGGACGATGCGGCGCGGCTGGCGGGCCTGATGCGCAGCGATGCGCGCATGCAGCTGGCGTTTATCGCGCTGGGCGGATGGGACACGCATGCCAACCAGGGCGCGGCGAGCGGACAACTGGCCAACCGGCTGGCGCCCGTGGGACTGGGACTGGCGACCCTGGCCCAGCGCCTCGGTCCCATGTTCGAGCATACGACCATCATCGTGATGTCGGAATTTGGCCGCACCGCGCGCCAGAACGGCAACGCCGGCACCGATCATGGTCATGGCAACGCCATGTGGCTGCTGGGCGGGCGCGTGGCCGGCGGCAAGGTGTATGGCGACTGGCAGGGCGTGGGCGACGACGCGCTCAACGAAGGACGCGACCTGCCGGTGAATACCGATTTTCGCTCGGTGCTGGCGCAGGTGGCCGAAAAACACCTGCGTTTGGCGGATGGGCAGCTGGCCAGCTTGTTTCCGGACATGCCACGCAAAGCACTCGGGTTTCAATTATTGCAAGTATAGGGTGAAATATTTGTATCTGTAGCGCAACACCGTAAAACTACCGTATTGCAGCGCACCATCAATGAGAATATAGTGGACTTGTCTCCTCCAGTTTTCTCAGAAGATTGGATTGCCGCCCGCACCGTCAAGGTCGCGGGCGTTTTTTTGTCACCTCATTCGAGGGGGCGACGGTCTTGAGCTCAATGCTGGAATTGTCGCTAGCGCGGCGTTCAGCGTTTTTCGCGCAAAGCGAGGATGAAGGTGCTGCCGCTGCCATAGGCGCTGGTGAAATACAGGCTCCCGCCGAGCAGATTGGCCAGGTTCTGGCACAGATAGAGCCCCAGTCCCGCCCCCTCGGCATGCCGGGTGGAGGTCGAATCGAGCTGCGAAAACGCCTGGAACAGCTTCGACTGGTCTTCCGGCTTGATGCCGGCCCCGCTGTCGGTCACGCTCAATTCGGTGAGCAACTGGCTGGCCTCGAGCCGCTGCGACAAGGCCACCCTCACCGATCCCTGGTCCGTAAACTTGATCGCGTTATTGACCAGATTGATCATAATCTGGGTCAGCGCGCGCCGGTCCGAATCGATCACGATCGCTTCAGGCGGCAGCTCCAGCGACAGCGACAAGCCCTTTTGCGCGGCCAGCGGGCGCAGGGTGTCGACCGTATGGTTGATCAGGTCCTGGCACTGCACGCGCTCGAGCGCCAGGGTCACCTTGCCGGCCTCGATCTTGGCCACATCCAGGATGTCGTTGATGAGCGATAGCAAATGGCGCGCGCTCGAACGGATGGTGTTGAGCTGCTTGTCCTGGTCCGGCGTGAGCGGGCCGGGCAGCTTCATCAGCAGCGCCCCGGTAAAGCCGATGATGGCGTTGAGCGGCGTGCGCAACTCGTGCGACATGTTGGCGATAAAGGCCGACTTCATGCGGCTCGCCTCGGCCAGTTCCAGGTTTTTGTGCGCGATTTCGCGGTTGATGGTTTCCAGTTCGGCCGCGTGGTGCGCCAGGCGCATATTGAGTTCGATCACCTGGCGCTCGCGCGCCTGCAATTCGCTGTTGACCTGCACCGCCTGTTCGTAGGTCGAAATGAGCAAGTCCAGGATCTGCTGGCGCCCGGCGTTGATGAAGTGCTTCTGGTTGCCGAGATAAAGCGCAATGCCCGCTTCCACCTCCACCGGGGGACCTTCGCGCAGGCGCAGGTTGAGCAGCATGTGGCTGATCCTGCCGAGCAGGTACTCCTCGGCGTACGGCTTGCGCACGAAATTATCGGCGCCGCACTCGATGCCGCGGATGATGTCTTTGGGGTCGTTCAGCGCCGTCACCAGAATGACCGGAATGTCGCGCAGGGCCGGGTCGGACTTGATCGTGCGGCAAAGTTCGTAGCCGTCCATCTCGGGCATGATGATGTCCGACAGGACCAGGTCGGGTTTTTGTTCGCGGATCAGGGCAAGGGCCAGCTGGCCGTTCAGCGCCACGCGCACCCGGTACGACTTGGACTGGATCAGCCGCCGCAGCCGCTCGGCCTGGGTCGGGCTGTCCTCGACGATCAGTATCTCGAATTCTTCTGGCTGGATTTGGTACGTCGAGTCCACGACATGGCTCCTTGCACGACGGCTGCGTTGCACACGACTATATCGGATTTGTCGCGCCACATGGTAAATTTACAGATACCATAATGTCACTGTTTTTTACTCCGTGTCGCCCTGGAAGGCTCCCGTGCGCCAGGTCAGCACCAGGGTATCGCGGTGGCCATTCTCGCCATCGGGCTGGATCGGGGTCGATTCGTGGATGACGGTGGCGTCGTCGAGCAGGATCAGGGTCCAGGGCTCGAGCATGGTGAAGCGTTTGCCGTCCGGGCCGGCGGCGTCGAAAATGCGCGTCTCGCCCCCCTTGACATGGCTGCGCCCGACCAGCAGCACGGCCACAAAATCGACGCCGTCGCGGTGCGCGCCTTCCGGCGTGGGACGGCCGATGCCTTCGAGCGTATCGATGCGGAACTGGTGCGCTTCCACGTACCAGGGCTGCGCCGCCCGCACGCGCGAACAGGCCTCGCCCAGGGCGCGCAGCAGCTTGCCCCATGCCGGCAGCGCCACCGTGCTTGGCTCGACCGGTTCGAACAGGCGGTGCATGCCGCCGTGCAGGGCGTTGTATTCGATCGGCTGCCAGTGCGCGCGGTGCGCGGTCTGGGTCAAGGTGGCGCCGTCCTGGATGAAGCAGGAGTGGCGCCGGCGCCGGTAATGGCCGCCGTCCTTGAGGTAGTTGTCGGGCGCGAGCTGGTCCCAGCTGGCGGCCAGCGTGTTGAGGTCAGCCAGGCTGCAGCCGGCCAGCGAAGCCACATCGGCGGGACGCAGCAGGGCGTAGCCGCTGGTGCGCAGCGCATCGGTGAGTTGGGCGATATCGTTAAAGGGCGGTGCGTGTGTTGTCATCCCGATAGCGTAGCATTTTTCGGCGCCGGCCGTCAGGAGTAGGCACTTACCATTTTTTCACAAGCGTCAGCCGCAGCGAGCGCGCTTCGATCGGGTGGAAGTGTACGTCCGCGCGCGCGGCGGGCTCGTTTGAAAGGCGCGATTCATAATAATAGGCGATCGCCGCATCGCGCCGGTTGCTCAGGTTGAAGCCTTCGATCTCCAGCAGCAGGCCCTTGGCCAAGCGGTAGCCGATACGCCCATTCATGGTGGTGCTGCCCGAAGCGCGCACGCTGTTGTCTTCGATGAGCGCACGCGCGCCCACGTAGCGCAGGCGCAGCGCGCCCGACCAGGGACCCTGGTCGACGGTCAGCGCGAACTGGCCCACGCCTTCGACCGCGCCGGCGATGCGGTCCGCGCCCGCAACCACGCCCGCACCGCGTGCGCGGGCCTTGGCGAAAGCCAGGTCCAGGTCGAGCGAGAGCCACTTGAACGGCTTGTAATAGTTCGACAGCTCGATCCCGGTGCGGCGGCTGGCGGGGCCGGCTTCGGTGTTGCCGGCGTCGCCCACGTAGACCAGTTCCGAGGCCATGTCGAGCCGGTACAGCGACAGCGCGCTTTGCAGCTTGGGCACAAGTTCGCTGCGCACCCCCACTTCCAGAGCGCGCGTGCGCGCCAGGCCGGGAGCCGGGGCGATACGCTCGACCGTGCCGCGCGCGTCGTTGCTGTGAAAGCCGTGGCCGGCGTTGATATACCACTCGGTCTGCGCCCACGGGCCGAAGATCAGGTTCAGCGAAGGACTGAGCTGATTGTCGCGCGCGCGCGCAGCGCCGCCGCTGCCGCTGTCGCGCACATCGAAGCGGTAGCTGTCGGCGCGCAGGCCGGCCCTGCTGCGCAGCTTGTCGCTCCAGCGCACCTGGTGTTCGGCGAACAGGCCAAGGCTCGATTCGACGACGTGGTCTTCGCGCGTGGTGGAGAGGCGTTCGCGCCGGCGCGTGTTGTACAAGCCGTTGAAGATATTGTCGTTCTGGAGTTGCAGGCCGACTGTCACGTCTGCATTGATGCCGGTGCCGTGCCCATGCCAGGTGTGGGTGGCGTCGACGCCGCTGGTGACGCGCCGGTCCGGCTGGCTGAACTGGTCGCCGTTGACCGGGTCGTTGAGAAAATAGCGGAAGTTGGAGTACAGGTCGAGCTGGTTGCGGATCACGTAGGCGTTGACCTTGGACGCCTGGTCCGCGCCGGTGCGGCGCCACACGCCGGACAGGCTGTAGCGGCGCGCCTGGCCGCCGTCGCTGTCGTCAATGGCGTCGAAGCGGCCGAGGGAACCGTCATCGACGGCGCGCTGGGGAATCTGGTCGGTCGCATTCCAGCTGGCGCGGTAGGCCATGGCGCTGAGCGTGAAACCGTTGTTGGCATAGCCCTGGCTGAACCGCAGCACGGCGTTGAGCTTGCGGTAGTCGTCGGGCCGGGTGAAGGGGCCATCGTTGTGCATCGCTTCGACCGCGTACAGCAGGTTGCCGCCGCCCGCCTCGGGCGAGGCGGCCAGCAGCGCGCGCGCAAAGCCGTTCTGGCCGATGCTGGCGCTGCTGGTCGTCTGCGCCAGCCGGTTGGCGTAGGTGACCGCCGCCGCGCCGGCCGAGGCAAAGTCGCCATCGCGCGCCGAGTACGGGCCTTTGCGGTAATCCATGCGCGCGGCCAGTTCGGGAATCAGGAAATTGAGGTCGGTCCAGCCTTGGCCATGCGCGTGGCTGCGCTGGTTGACCGGCATGTCGTCCACCGTGGTGCGCAGGTCGGTGCCGTGATCGAGGTTAAAGCCGCGCAGGAAAAACTGGTTGGCCTTGCCCTCGCCGCTGTGCTGGGTCACGATCAGGCCGGGGACCGCTTCGAGCAGTTCGCCGGGGCGGTACATGGTGCGCATGTCCAGCTGCTTTTGATTGATGCTGCCAGCATTGGCCGAATCGGCGATGCCGAGCTGGCTGGCGCGCGAGCCGTCGATCAGCACGCGCTGCAAAACCAGGTCGTCGGCGCGCGCGGCGGCATGACACAACAGGAAGGAAAGGGCGATCGGGGTAAGGCGCAAAGCGCTGTGCGTGATCACGGTAAGTCGAGTTCTTTCTTGTGGCGGTCGAAGGTGAGGGTGGCGATGGCGCCGGCACGGTTGATGTTGACGGTATTGACCTGGTCCGGCAAAAAGTCGGACAAGACCTCGTCGTGTGCGCGCACGGCGGCCGCCAGCGCGGTCTTTTCCACCTCCTGGTAGATCACCACGCTCTCGACGCTGGTGCTCACGCCGACCCAGCGCAAGGGCAGGCGCGCGCGGTCGGCGTCGAGCAGGTAGAACTGCTTGTCGATGTACTTGCGCAGCACCGCTTCGTCCTGCGGGTCGGACAAGTCGAACTGGCGCTGGTACAGGTTGGCCAGCAGCGCCTCGATATCGTGCGCCATGTAGGTATGCACGACTTCGATGCTGCCGGTGCTCCGGTTGAAAGAGATATCGGTGATCCCCGCGTGGAAGCGGTGCGCCCACGCGCCCGCGCAGGCGCACGCCAGCAACGCGCCGAGCACCAGGCGACGCTTCATTGCGCGGCCTTGCTGTCTTTCGACTTCAACGGTGTCTTGAAGTCCTTCATCAGGTCATCCTTGCTGCGGTCGGTCTTGAACAGCTCCAGGCGCGAAGGCGTGATTCTCCGCGGCCAGGCGTTGTTGGACACGTCCGTATCGGCCGTTTCCCAATACGGGTCCTGGGTCAGGCCGACCATCGGTTCATCGGTGACGATCAGCTTCGTGATCTTCTTCGACGAATAGCGCCACACTTCGGCCGGAATGCGCTCGATGGTTTTTTTGCCGGACTTGAGTTCAATTTCGAGCACCAGCGGCGTCACCAGCCCGCCGATGTTGGAAAAATCGACCAGGTACAGGTGCTTGCCCTTGGCCAGCAGCGCTTTTTCCCAGTCTTCCAGGCCTTCCACGGCTTCCTGGTAGGTGTTGCGGTCCTTGTTGGTGACGGTGAAATCGTCATGCTCGTTGTAGAAGTCCTTCAGTTCCGGATGCGCGTCGACGCGGCGCGCCGTGCCCTTGTCGCGCTGGCTCGTCAGCGACACCGGCTCGGCATCCTTGCGCGCCTTTTTCCAGGCTTTTTCGATCTCCGGGTTCTTGCTGCTCACGCCGTACTCGGTGATGCCGTCCACGCTGACGTCAACCGCATCGGTGGTGTAGAACCAGCCGCGCCAGAACCAGTCCAGGTCCGTGCCGGAAGCGTCTTCCATGGTGCGGAAAAAGTCGGCCGGCGTGGGGCGCTTGAACTTCCAGCGCTGCGCGTACTCGCGAAAGGCGAAGTCGAACAGCTCGCGTCCCAGCACCGTCTCGCGCAGCACGATCAGCGAGGTGGCCGGCTTGGCGTAGGCGTTGTTGCCGCGCTGGAGAACCGACTCCGAATTGGTCATCACCGGCACCTGGTTCTTGCTGCGCATGTAGTCGACGATGGCGCGCGGGTCGCCGCGCGTGTCGGGGAAGTCTTCTTCCCAGGCGCGCTCGGACAGGTACTCCAGGAAGCTGTTCAGGCCCTCGTCCATCCAGGTCCACTGGCGCTCGTCGGAATTGACGATCATCGGGAAATAATTGTGGCCCACTTCGTGGATGATCACGCCGATCAGGCCATACTTGGTACGGCGCGAGTAGCTCAATTCGCCGGTCTTCTTGTCCTTGGTCGGACGCGGGCCGTTAAACGAAATCATCGGGTATTCCATGCCGCCCACCGGGCCGTTGACCGAAATGGCGATCGGATACGGATAGTCGAAGGCGTACTTGTTGTACTGCTCGATGGTGTGGACGATGGCCTGGGTCGAATAGCGCTCCCACAGCGGGTTGCCTTCCTTCGGGTAGAAGGACATCGCCATCACGTCGGTGTCGCCCTTCTTGTAACCCTGCGCGTCCCAGATGAACTTGCGGCTGCTGGCAAAGGCGAAATCGCGCACGTTCTTCGCCTTGTAGTGCCAGGTCTTGCTGGCGCCGGCGCGCGATTTTTCGGCCGCTTCGGCCTCCTTCTGGGTGACGATCAACACCGGCTTGCCGCTGCTGCGGGCCTGTTGCAGGCGTTCGCGCTGGGTGGCCGTCAGCACCGCGCCCGGATTTTGCAGTTCGCCCGTGCTGGCCACGATATGGTCGGCCGGAACGGTCAGCTCGATATCGTAGTCGCCGAATTCCAGCGTGAATTCGCCGTCGCCCAGGTACTGCTTGTTCTGCCAGCCGGCGGCGTCGTAGTAGGCCGCCATGCGCGGGTACCACTGCGCGACTTCGAACAGGTCGTTCTTGTCTTCCTCGAATCTTTCGTAGCCCGAGCGCCGCCCCAGCACATTCATTTCGGGGATGTTGAAGTTCCACGCCATCTGGAACGAAAAGCGCGAACCGGGCTTCATCGGCTGCGGCAAGTCGATCCGCATCATGGTCTTGTTGATCGTGTACTTGAGCGGCTGGCCGCCGCCGTCGGTCAGCGCGGTGATATTGAAGCCGCCGTCGAACGTGCGGCTATCGACGATGAAGCGCATCGCCTCGAAGCGCATGCCGTCCGCCTCGGTCCCCTTGGCCCAGGCCTCGCGCGAAGGCACGGTGGCAATGGCGCGGTTGTCCGAATCGGCCCGGAACATGTTCTGGTCCAGCTGCACCCACAGGTACGACAGCGTATCGGGCGAGTTATTGTGATACGTGACAGTGCCGGCGCCGTCGATGCGGCGCCTGGCTTCATCGAGCGTGGCGCGCAGCTTGTAGTCGGCGCGCTGCTGCCAGTAGGCGTGGCCGGGCGCGCCGGACGCGGTGCGCGTGATGCCGGGCGTGGGCAGCAACTCGTCGAGCTGGCGGAATTTGTCGTCGAAGGCCTGCGCCGCGCTGGCGGCGGCGCAGGCCAGGCAGGCCGCCAGGGCCAGGGAAAGGTGTTTGATGATCATTAGGCAGTGGTGTGATGCAAAAAAAGCGGGCACGCCATCGTGCCCGCCCTGGCTACTTGGTTTTCAGCGGCGTGTTGAAGTCTTTCATCAAGTCGTCCTTGCTGCGGTCGGTCTTGAACAGCTCCAGGCGCGATGGCGTGATCTTGCGCGGCCAGGCATTGTTGCTGTTGTCGATATCGGCCGTTTCCCAGTACGGGTCCTGGGTCAGGCCGACCATCGGTTCGTCGGTCACGATCAGCTTCGTGATCTTCTTGGACGAGTAGCGCCACACTTCGGCCGGAATGCGCTCGATGGTCTTTTTGCCGGACTTGAGTTCGATTTCGAGCACCAGCGGCGTCACCAGCCCGCCCAGGTTCGAAAAATCGACCAGGTACAGGTGCTTGCCCTTGGCCAGCAGCGCCTTTTCCCAGTCTTCCAGGCCTTCCACGGCTTCCTGGTAGGTGTTGCGGTCCTTGTTGGTGACGGTGAAGTCGTCATGCTCGTTGTAGAAGTCCTTCAGCTCCGGATGCGCGTCGACGCGGCGCGGCGTACCCTTGTCGCGCTGGCTCGTCACCGATACCGGCTCGGCCTCCTTCTGCGACTTCTTCCAGGCTTTTTCGATCTCCGGGTTCTTGCTGCTCACGCCGTATTCGGTGATGCCGTCCACGCTGACGTCAACCGCGTCGGTGGTGTAGAACCAGCCGCGCCAGAACCAGTCGAGGTCCGTGCCGGAAGCGTCTTCCATGGTGCGGAAAAAGTCCGATGGCGTTGGCCGCTTGAACTTCCAGCGCTGCGCGTATTCGCGGAAAGCGAAGTCGAACAGCTCGCGTCCCAGCACCGTTTCGCGCAGCACGTTCAGCGCCGCCGCCGGCTTGGCGTAGGCGTTGTTCCCGAACTGCAGCAGCGACTCGGAATTGGTCATGATCGGCACCTGGTCGCGCGAACGCATGTAGTCGACGATGGTGCGCGCTTCGCCGCGCGACTGCGGATAATTTTCTTCCCACGCGTTCTGCGCCAGGCCCTGGACGAAGGTGTTCAGGCCCTCGTCCATCCAGGTCCACTGGCGCTCGTCGGAATTGACGATCATCGGGAAGTAGTTGTGCCCCACCTCGTGGATGATCACCCCGATCAGGCCATACTTGGTGCGCTTGGAGTAGGTCAGTTCACCGGTCTTCTTGTCCTTGGTGGGACGCGGGCCGTTAAACGAAATCATCGGGTATTCCATGCCGCCTATCGGGCCATTGACCGAGATCGCCGCCGGGTACGGGTAGTCCAGCGAATACTTGTTGTACTGTTCAATGGTGTGGACGATGGCCTGGGTCGAATACTTTTCCCACAGCGGATTGCCTTCCTTGGGATAGTACGACATGGCCATCGTGTCGGTGCCGCCCTTCTTGTAGCCCTGCGCGTCCCAGATGAACTTGCGGCTGCTGGCGAAGGCGAAATCGCGCACGTTTTTCGCCTTGTAGTGCCAGGTGCGGGTGCCGCTGGCGCGCGATTTTTCGGCCGCCTCGGCTTCCTGCTGGGTGACGATGATCACCGGTTTGCTGCTGGTGCGGGCTTTTTGCAGGCGTTCGCGCTGGGCCGCCGTCAACACCTCGCCCGGGTTTTGCAGCTCGCCCGTGCTGGCCACGATATGGTCGGCCGGGACGGTCAGCTGGACGTCGTAGTCGCCGAATTCGAGCGTAAATTCGCCGGCGCCGAGGAACTGCTTGTGCTGCCACCCATACACGTCGTAGTAAGCGGCCATGCGCGGGAACCAGTGCGCGATTTCGAACAGGTCGTTCTTGTCGTCGAATTTTTCGTAACCGGTGCGCCCGCCCTGCACCTTGGCGTCATTGATGTTGAAGCTGAAGTCGATGTTGAACGACAGGCGCGCGCCCGGCTTCATCGGCTGCGGCAGGTCGATCCGCATCATGGTCTTGTTGATGGTGTAGCGCAGCGGCTTGCCGTCCGCGCCCTTGACCGCGCCGATGGCAAAGCCGCCATCGAAGCCGGGGTTTTCCAGGATCGAGCGCATGCCCTCGAAGCGCATGCCGTCTTCGTCGCTGCGCGCCTTGGCCCAGGCCTCGCGCGAGGCCACCGTGGCCGACATGCGCGCATCCGAATCGGGTTTGAAGATGTTCTGGTCCAGCTGCACCCACAGGTAGGACAGGGTGTCCGGCGAATTGTTGTGGTAGGTGACCGTTTCGCTCGCGCTGATGCTGCGCTTGTTTTCATCGAGGCGCGCGCGGATCGTGTAATCGGCGCGCTGCTGCCAGTAGGCGTGACCGGGAGCGCCGGCCGCATTGCGGATCGTGTTCGGCGTCGGCAGCACTTCCTCGAGCTGGCGGAACTTGTCGTCGAACGGTTCGGCGGCCGGGGCGATGCCCGCCACGACGAACAACGCAGCTAAGACCGGCATACGGATCATGTTTTCCCTGACTTTTCTCGTGAAAAAGAGGAAGTATTCTAAACGTACCGATTAGTCAATTGTTTCAGGGAATTGTAAAAAAGCTGAAACATACATGCGGGCGCACGCTATGATTGCCGGGGCCGATTGTTGCGGCCATGGTTGCGGCGACAGGGGCGCGGGGAGGCGTGGCGGAATGGACATGAATTTCAAGGCAAGCATCCTGATCGTGGATGGTGTATCCGACAACCTTGTACAGATCGAAGGGCTGCTGCAGGAGCGTTACCACGTGCGCCTGGCGCGCAATGGCGAGGACGCGTTGCGCATTGCGCAGCAGGCGCCGCGGCCAGACCTGATCGTGCTCGGCGGCGCGCTGGCCGATGCCGACAGCCTGCGCGTGTTTCACGGCTTGAAGTGCCAGGTATTGAGCAGCGAGACGCCCGTGATCATGCTCATTGCCGAAGGTGACGCGCAGCTTGAAGAGCGCGCGTGGCGCGACGGCGTGGCCGACGTGGTGCGGCTGCCCTTGTTGCCGGCGGCGCTGCTGGCGCGCGTGGCCACCCAGCTCCACATGCGCGCGGCCGACGCCATGCTGCGCGACCAGCATCGCCATTTCGAGCACCTGGTAGCCGAGCGGATGCGCGACGCCGGCTTGATGCAGGACGCCACGGTGCTGGCGATGGCGGTGCTGGCCGAATCGCGCGACCCCGGCGTGGGCCAGCATCTGCTGCGCACGCAGCGCTTCGTAACGGCGCTGGCGCGCGAGCTGCGCTTTGTGGCGGCCTACACGGCCGAACTGACCAACGAGGCGATCGCGCTGCTGCACAAGGCGGCGCTGCTGCACGACATCGGCAAGGTGGGCGTGCCCGACGCGGTCCTGCTCAAGCCGGGCAAATTGAGCGACAGCGAATTCGAGCTGATGAAACTGCACACCGTGTACGGGCGTGACGCGATTGCCGGCGTCGAACGCACGCTTGGGGGCAGCAACGGCTTTTTGCGTTACGCGCGCGAGATCGCCTACTCGCACCACGAAAAGTGGGACGGCTCGGGCTATCCGCAAGGGCTGGCGGGGGAGGCGATTGCGCTGTCGGCGCGCTTGATGGCGGTGGCCGACGTCTACGACGCCTTGACCACGGCGCGCGCGTACCGGCCGGCGTTCACGCACGAAACGGCGGTCGAGCTGATCCGCCAGGGGCGCGGCGAACATTTCGATCCGGACGTGGTGGACGCGATGCTGGCGATCGAAGAACGCTTCAAAGCCATCGCCGCCGACTTCCCGCCACACCAACCGGGGTCAGAGCTTTAACTTGCAACTTTTTTGTTGCCGCACTGATACCGCACCGGGGTCTGACCTTAATGGCGTTAAGTTAAGCGGCTTTCTGGCCACAAACCTAAAAACCGTCTTTCCCGCGCAGGCGGGAATCCATAGCACCTTCGCTCATCATAGGTGCTATAGATTCCCGCCTGCGCGGGAAAGACGGAGCTTAAGTTAACGCCATTAGGCTCTGCCCCCGGTTAAGAAATGTTTCAAGTTAAAGCTCTGACCCCGGTTGCGGGACTAGCAGAAATCACGGCTGTTGGTATCGAGCCGGCCCATCAGGTGGCTCATGTCGACCAGCCGCTTGGCCACCAGGTGCCGCACTTCCCCTTCCCGCTGCCACACCCCGTACACCCCCAGCAAACTCGCCCCCAGCACTTCGCGCCGCTGTTGTTCCACCAAACTCGGCCAGACAATCACGTTCACATTGCCCGTCTCGTCTTCGATGGTGACGAACAGGACGCCCTTGGCTGTCGCCGGACGTTGCCGCACCGTGACGATGCCGCAGGCGCGCGCCAGTTGTCCCTGCTTGAACCCGTTCAGTTGCGACGCCGGTAAAAAACGCTGCGCGAGCAGGCGCGCGCGCAGCAGCGCCAGCGGGTGCCGTCCCAGGGTCAAGCCTTGCGCGCGGTAGTCGCCGACAATGTCTTCGCCTTCGCCCGGGGCCTCCAGCAGGGGCACCTCTTCCCGCGGCGTGGTGGGGCGCAGCAAGTCCTTGTCGGGCACCGCGCCCAGCGCTTGCCACAAGGCCTGGCGCCGGTTGCCGGACAAGCCGGCCAGCGCATTGGCGCCGGCCAGCACCTGCAAGTCATGCCGGTCCAGCGCGGCCCTGCGCGCGAGGTCGGCCACGCTCTCGAACGCCTTGACGGCGCGCGCTTCCTCGATCCGCGCCGCCGCCTCGGGCCGCATGCCGCGCTGCAGCGACAAGCCGAGCCGCACCGCGGGCTGGCTGCCCTCCCCCAGCTCCAGGCTGCAATCCCAGCCGCTGATAGCCACGTCCACCGCGCGCACCTCGATGCCGTGGCGGCGCGCGTCCTGCACCAGTTGCGAGGGGCTGTAGAAACCCATCGGCTGGCTGTTGAGCAAGGCGCACAAGAAGGCGGCCGGTTCGTGGCACTTGAGCCAGGAACTGGCGTAGGCGAGCAGCGCGAAACTGGCGGCGTGCGATTCGGGAAAACCGTATTCGCCGAAGCCCTTGATCTGCTTGAAGATCGATTCGGCAAAGTCGAGCGTGTAGCCGCGCTCCAGCATGCCGTTGACGATCTTGCCGTAGTATTTTTCCAGCCCGCCCTTGCGCTTCCAGGCGGCCATCGCGCGCCGCAGCTGGTCGGCCTCGCCCGCCGTAAAGCCGGCCGCGATCATGGCCACCTGCATCACCTGTTCCTGGAAGATCGGCACGCCCAGGGTGCGTTCCAGCGCCACCTTCAATTCTTCCTTGGGATAGTCGGGCTTTTCCAGCCCCTGGCGCCGGCGCAGGTAGGGATGGACCATGCCGCCCTGGATCGGCCCCGGCCGCACCACCGCCACTTCGATCACCAGATCGTAAAAGGTGCGCGGCAGCATGCGCGGGAGCATGCTCATCTGCGCGCGCGATTCGATCTGGAACACGCCCACCGTGTCGGCCGCGCAAATCATGTCGTAGGTCGCGCGGTCCTCGGCCGGAATGTCTTGCAGGGAAAACACCGTGCCGCGCAGCTCGCCCACCAGCTCGAGCGCGCGCCGCAGCGCCGTGAGCATGCCGAGCGCCAGTACATCGACTTTCAGCAAGCCCAGTTCTTCCAGGTCGTCCTTGTCCCACTGGATCACGCTGCGCTCCGCCATGCTGGCGTTTTCGATCGGCACCAGGCGCGAGAGCTTGCCGGCGGCGATGACAAAACCGCCCGGGTGCTGCGACAGGTGGCGCGGAAAACCAAGCAGGCGCTGGGCCAGGGTGGCCCATTGCTGGGCCAGCGGGGAATCCGGGTCGAGCCCGCATTCGGCCAGGCGCTTGACCAGGTCGTCCTTGCTGTCGAACCAATGGTGCGTCCTGGCGACTTTGTCGACGATGGCCAGGTCGACCCCGAGCGCCTTGCCGCTGTCGCGCAGGGCGCTCTTGGGACGGTAGCTGATCACCACGGCGGCCAGGGCGGCGCGCGCGCGCCCGTATTTGTTGTAGATGTACTGGATCACTTCTTCGCGCCGCTGGTGTTCGAAGTCGACGTCGATGTCGGGCGGCTCGTCGCGCTCCTTGGAAATGAAGCGCCCGAACAGCAGATTGCCGCGCGCGGGGTCGACTTCGGTAATCCCCAGGCAGTAGCAGACGGCCGAGTTGGCGGCCGAACCGCGTCCCTGGCACAAAATCCCGATCGAGCGCGCATGGCGCACGATGTCGTACACGGTCAAAAAATAGGGTTCGTAGCGCAGTTCGCCGATCAGCCCGAGCTCGGTTTCGAGCTGTTCCTGCACCTTGGCCGGTATGCCGAGCGGAAAGCGGTGGTGCGCGCCGATATAGGTTTCGGCGCGCAGGTAGCCCGCTGCCGTTTGGCCGGGCGGCACCAGTTCGTCCGGGTATTCGTAGCGCAGCTGGTCGAGCGAAAACGTACACAGGCGCGCGATGCGCAGCGTTTCGGCCAGCGCCTCGGGGCTGTACAGGTTGGCCAGGCGCAGGCGCGCGCGCAGGTGCTGTTCGGCGTTTTGCGCCAGTTCGTAACCGCACTCGGCCACGGGCGTGTTGAGGCGGATCGCGCACAGGGTGTCGTGCAGCGGCTTGCGCGAGCGCACGTGCATGCAGACGTGGCCCAGCGCCACCACGGCCAGGCCGTGCTGCCAGGCCACTTCGTCGACCGTGGCGCGGTGCGCTTCGTCAAACGCGCGGTGCAGCAGGTTCAGGCCCAGCCAGGCGCGGCCGGGAAAGGTGGCGCCGATCCAGGCGGCCTGGGTGTGCAGGCGGTCGAGGTCGGCCGCGTCATGGCCGGGATAGGCGGGCAGCAAAATCGCCAGGCAGTCGGGCATGCCGGCCAGGTGGGCGTAGGCGGCGGCGGGCGCGGCCAGGTCGGCCGGCGTGAGCAGGTAGGTCCCCTTGGCCGTGCGCGTGCGCGCCAGGGTGATCAGCTCGGCCAGGTTGCCATAGCCGTTGCGGTTCTGCGCCAGCAGGATCAGCGACAGGGCCGCGCCGCCATCGTCATGGCACAGGTGGAAATGGGCGCCGATGATCAGGGGCAGCGCCGCCTTCTTGGCTTCGGCATGGGCCCGCACCACTCCCGCCAAGGAACATTCGTCGGTAATGGCCAGCGCCGCGTACCCGAGCTGGACGGCGCGGGCCACCAGTTCTTCGGCGTGGGAAGCGCCATGCAGGAAGGAAAAGTTGGTCAAACAATACAACTCGGCGTAATCGGGGAGGCTGGGGACGGGCGCGGCGCTACTCATGGGAAAATATTACAATCAAATGTTTGAGAGAAAATACTGTATGAAAACACAGTATACCTTCGGGCATTTTCTTGCCAATTGGGAATAACTATGCCGGTGCATCGGCTGCGCCGTGTTGGTGCATGACCCGCGCACGGCCATCGGGCCGGGCCGGGCCGGGCCGCGCCGGGCCACCACCCGGGACCGCACCATCGCGGTGCGCACCAAGGTGTGGCGGCCTGGGTCGCGGGCGCTGCGGCGCCGGCCGGCGAAGCGGCAGCGGCCGCTCACGGCGATTGACAACGTTGTCATTGCGCCACACCGCGCTGGACGTGGGGCATGGAAATTGCATTAGAATCAATCTCCTTCCAATAAAAACCCCGGAGACCGTCGCGTGTTCACCACCACCCCTTTACGTAGGTCCGTCTTGCTCGCTTTGTACGGCAGTGCCGCTCTCGCCTTGGTCGCCCCCGCCAGCTTCGCCCAGTCGGGCCAGCAAGCCACCAAGGAAGAGGTCATCCCCAGCGTCAGCGTGGTTGGCTCACGCCGCGTCTCGGCCACTTCCGCCACCGATACGGCGGTCCCGGTCGACCTGATTCCCATGACCCGCCTGGCCGAGCAGGGCGGCCAGTTCGACCTGGCCCAGACCCTGACCTATATCTCGCCTTCGTTCAATTCCACACGCCAGAGCGGGGCCGACGGTGCCGACCTGGTCGACTCGGCCGCCCTGCGCGGCCTGGGCTCGGATCAAACCCTGGTGTTGATGAACGGCAAGCGCCGGCACAGCACCTCGCTGGTGAACATTTTCGGCGCGCGCAACCGCGGCAATACCGGCACCGACATGAATGCGATTCCGCTCTTGGCGGTGAAGAACATCCAGGTGCTGCGCGATGGCGCCGCCGCCCAGTACGGCTCGGATGCGATCGCCGGCGTCATCAATATCGAACTGAAAAAATCGCTCGGCTGCGAGAGCGTGCTCGGCGCGGGCCAGTATTCGGCCGGCGACGGCGAGAACTACCTGGCCTCGGCCTATTGCGGCGTGGCCGTGGCCGGCGGCGCGGTCGGCATCACCGCTGAATATCTGGACCGTGGCCGCTCGAACCGGGCCGACGCGGGCAGCCTGCGCACCATCGGCGACAGCAAGGTGCAAAACCAGACCTTGTACCTGAACGGCGAGATCCCGATGGTCGACGGCAAGCTGTATTTCACGGCCGGCACCCAGAAGCGCGATGCCTCCTCGGCCGCGTTCGGCCGCGGTCCGGACCAGATTCCGGTACGTAATGCGCAAGCCATGTATCCGAACGGGTTTGCGCCGTACATCAATGCCGACATCGACGACCATTACGGCACGGTCGGCTATCGCGCCAAGCTGGGCGAGTGGAATGCGGACTTTTCGCAGACCTACGGCTACAACAAGATGCTTTACAACATCAGCAATACGCTCAATGCCTCGATCGCCAACGCCGACCTGCTCAAGGGCGGCAAGGGTGTGTCGGCCTCGCAATTCGACGCCGGCGGTTTTGCCGCCATGCAGCTGACCACGAATGCGGACGCCAGCCGTTTCTTTCCGAACATCTTAAGCGGCCTGAACCTGGCCTTCGGCGCCGAGTTCCGCAAGGAAAACTACAAAATCTTCGCCGGCGAAGCGGGATCGTACAACGATGTCGATGGCCCCGGCTTCGGCGGCGACCCTGGCAGCCAGGGTTTCCCGGGCTTTCGCCCGGGCGACGCGACCGACAACAGCCGCCATAGCGTGGCGGCCTACATCGATGTCGAGACCGACGTCACCGAGCGCCTGAAAGTGCTGTCGGCCGTGCGTTACGAGAAGTTCAGCGACTTCGGCAACAGCGTGACCGGCAAGCTGGCCGCGGCCTACAAGATCAGCGATGCGATCCTGCTGCGCGGTTCGGCCAGCACGGGTTTCCGCGCGCCGTCGCTGCAGCAAGCGTTCTTTTCGTCGACGTTCACCGAGTTCGTCAACGGCAATCCGGTCGATTCGGTGTTCGCGCCGAACGGCGGCAATGTGGCCAATGCGATCGGCATTCCGAAGTTGAAGGAAGAAGAGTCGGTCAGCTTCACCCTGGGCGGCACCTGGACGCCGACCCCGACCACCTCGGTCACGGCCGACCTGTACCGCATCGCGATCGACGACCGCATCGTGTTTTCGGGCCGTTTCGACGCCAGCAACTACGCGCCCATCGTGCCGCTGCTGAGCACCCTGGGCGTGGGCGCGGCCCAGTTCTTCGTCAATTCGCTCGATACCAAGACGCAAGGCCTGGACCTGACGGTGTCGAACCGCAGCGAGGTCGCCGGCGGCAAGCTCAATACCTTCCTGGCCATGAACATCAGCAAGACCGAAGTGACCGGGGTGAATGCGCCGGCCGCGTTCAAGGGCTATGAAGACGTGCTGCTGTCCCAGCGCGAGCGCCTGTTCCTGGAACAGGGTGGACCGCGGCGCAAGGCGACTTTGGGCTTCGAATACGCGCTGGGCAAGATCGGCACCGACTTCAAGGTGATCCATTTCGGCAAGCAAACCCTGGGAACCTGGTCCGGCGCGCCCACCCCGAACCAGGTGTACAAGCCAAAAACCTCGGCCGACCTGAGTTTTACGTATAATTTCAGCGACAAGACCAAGCTGACCGTGGGCGGCGCGAATATTTTCAATGTCAAGCCGACCGAGCAGGATCCGGACCAGACCGACAACGGCTTCAAGTATGAGTCGGTGCAGTTCGGCATGAACGGCGCATCGTATTTCGCCCGCCTGTGGCATAAGTTTTAAGCGAAGCGGACGCCAGCTGGTAGGGGCAGGCCGGGTCGCGTAGACCTGGCCTGCCCTTTTGCATTATTGTGTCGGCTGGCCCGGTGACGGGCAGCCCTGTGACTGTTGAAAAAGGATGAAGAATGAAACCAATTTACGCGCTGACAATGGCCGCACTGCTGGCCGGCGCGCCGTTGACGCAGGCAGCGCCCGCCGCCGCACCCGCCGCTACGGTGGCCACGCCCGATGCCGCCCGGGTCCAGGCGGTGCAAGCCATGCTCGAAGCCATGCAGTCGGAAAAAATGATGCGCTCGGTGGCCGGTGCGAGCCGCTATGTCAATGAAGGACAGCGCGCCAGCGTGTTCGCCAAGCTCGACAAGGTGGCGCCGCAGGAAATTTACAAGCGCCTGGCGCTGCCGGTGGCGCGCGTGATCGGGGTCGAGGCGGCCAATGAGCTGAGCGCGTTTTATGCGTCCGATTATGGCAAGCGTTTGTTGCAGCAGACCTATAACAGCCGGGCCAGCATGTTCCCGCCGGAACCGCCGGTGCCGAACGCGGCTGAGAAGAAGATGCTCAAGAAGCCCGCCCTGGTGCAGGCGCGCAAGGAACTGGCGTCCGCCGATGCGACGATCCGGCATGAGGCGTTTGCGCTGTTGCAGGCGATTATCAAGAAGTAGGCTGGGGCGGCACCGCTTTACTCCGGCAATACCGGGGGCGGGCCCCCAACTTCACCAACTTCGGTAACACCGGGGTCAGACCCCCAACTGAAAAACCGGGGTCTGACCCCTATCGATTCGGGGTCTGCCCCCAAGCGGTCTAAGCGTCGGCTTTGCTTGTCGCAGGGAAGTCGATGCGCACGCTTAGACCACCCAGCTTGGCCGATTCGCCCAGGCTTAACTTGGCGCCGTGCCGCTCGGCGATCGCCTTGATGATCGCCAGCCCCAGCCCGCTGCCGCTGGCCTCGCTGCCGGCGATGCGGTAGAAACGGTTGAATACCCGCTCCCTTTCTTCCGCCGGTATGCCCGGCCCGCTATCCTCCACCACCAGCGCCGCGCCCTTGCCTTCCCCCGTCACGCTCAGGTCCACCGTGCCGCCGGCCGGGGTGTATTTCAAGGCGTTGTCGATCAGGTTGCGCAGCATGATCATCAGGGCGTCCGGCTGGCCCGTCACCTGCACCGGGTCGGCGCACGCAAGGCCCAGGTCGATGCCGCGCGCCTGCGCCGCGCCCGCCAGGTCGGCCAGCGCCCGCTTGGCCAGGTCGGCCAGCTCGACCGGCTGGGTTTTCACTCCGCCCGCCGCGCTCGCTTCCTGGCGCGCCAGCACCAGCAATTGCTCCACCAGCCTGGTGGCGCGCTCGATGCCGGCCGTCAGCCGTCCCACCGCCACCCCGCGCGCTTCCGGGCTGTCGGCCCGCTCCAGGCTCAGCACCTGCAGTTTCAGCGCTTGCAGCGGCGTGCGCAGTTCATGCGCGGCGTCGGCCACGAAATGCTGCTGGGCGTCGAAGGCGGTCTTCACCCTGCCGAACAAGAGATTCAATTCCTGCACCAGCGGTAATACTTCGTCAGGCAAGTCCGCTTCCGACACGGGCGAGAGGTCGTCGGCCTGGCGCGCCGCCACCTGGGTGCGCACGCGCGAGACCGGTTGCAGCGAGCCGCTCACGACCCACCACACGACCAGCATCAGGATCGGCATCATCACCGCAATCGGGCCGACCGTGCGCAAGGCCAGGTTGCCGGCCATATTGCGCCGCACCGCCATGTCCTGGGCGATCTGCAGGGTCTGGGTGCTGCTTTGCACCGAGAACACGCGGTAGGTGGTGTTGTTGGCCTTGATGTTGGAAAAGCCCAGCACCGCGTGCTGCGGCAGGGTGGTGCGCGAGACGGTGCGGAACACGCGCACCCCGTCCGGGGTCCAGACCTGCACCATCAATTCGTTGTTTTCAGCGTCCGCCTCCACGCTCGCGGCCGTGTCGGTGTTAGAGAGCGGCGCGCTGGAACGCAGCGACAGCGCCATTTGTTGCATGTGATAATCGAAAATCTGGTCGGCGTCGGACAGCGCCGTGCGATAGGCGATCGACGCTTGCGCCACGGCGGCGATACTGATGGCCGCGAGCAAAAACCACAACAGACGGCCGCGCAGCGAGTGCGCCAGGTTCATAGTTTGGGCACCATGTAGCCGACCCCGCGCACGTTCTGGATCAGATCGCTGCCGAGTTTCTTGCGCAAGCCGTGGATATACACTTCCACCGCATTGCTGCTCACTTCATCGCGCCAGCTGTAGAGCTTTTCTTCCAGCTGGGCGCGCGAGAGCACCACGCCGGGACGGGCGATCAAGGCTTCGAGCACGGCCCATTCGCGCGCCGACAGGGTGACCGGCACGCCGTCGACCTGCACTTCGCGGGTGGCCGGATTGATGCTGATGGCCTTGTATTCGAAGATCGGTTCGCCGCGCCCGGCGGCGCGCCGCAGCAAGGCGCGGATGCGCGCCAGCAGCTCGTCGAGGTCGTAGGGTTTGAGGACGTAATCGTCGGCCCCCGCGTCGAGCCCGGCGATGCGCTGCTCGACCGCGTCGCGCGCGGTCGCCACCAGCACCGGGGTGCGGTCCTTGCGCGTGCGCATGGCGCGCAGCACTTCCAGGCCATCCTTGCGCGGCAAGCCCAGGTCGAGCAAGACCAGGTCGTAGCTTTGCGACTGGCGCAGGGCCGTGTCGGCCATTTCGCCATCCTTGACCCAATCGACTGCGTAGTGCTCGGCCCTGAGCAGGTCGAGCACCACTTCGCCGATCATCGTATCGTCTTCCACCAGCAGCAAGCGCATCACATCCTACTTTCTCGTACCCTGCGGGCGGAAGGGCAGGATTACCCGATCCGCACCGGAATGAAGATTCTGTCATTACCGCGCTGAATCAGCAAGGCCACCGACTTGCTGGCCTTGCCCACCACATCGCGCACCTGCTCGACCGAATTGACAGGACGGCCATTGACGGACAGTAAAACGTCACCCGGCTGGACCCCGGCGGTGGACGCCGCCCCGGCCGCATCCTCGATCACCAGGCCCGCGCTAATGCCCGACTGGCGCTTCTCGTTGGGGGCGAGCGGACGCAGGGCCAGGCCCAGTTTCGCACTCTGGTCGGCGCCGGCGGCCGGCTCGCGCTCGTCCTGCGCCACCGTGTCGCTGGCGTTGGCCAGGCGCGCATCGATACGCACGATCTTGCCGTCGCGCCAGACGTCGAGACTGACCTTGTCGCCCGGCTGGGCCACGCTGAGCATGGCCGGCAAGTCGCCCGAGGCCACGATCGGCTGGCCGTTCAGCTTGCGGACGACATCGCCCGACTTGAGGCCCGCCTTGTCGGCCGCGCCGCCTTTTTCCACATTCGACACCAGCGCGCCCTCGGGCGAGTCGAGCTTGAAGGAATCGGCGAAGCCCTGGTTCACTTCCTGGATCGTCACGCCGAGCTTGGCATGCTGCACCTTGCCGGTGGTCACGATCTGGTCCTTGATGCGGTAAGCCACATCGATCGGGATGGCGAACGACAAGCCCATGTAGCCGCCGGTCTGGCTGTAGATCTGCGAATTGATGCCGATCACTTCGCCCTTGGTATTGAACAGCGGGCCGCCCGAGTTGCCGGGATTGACCGCCACATCGGTCTGGATGAACGGCACCTGGCTGTCGTCGGGCAGCGAGCGGCCCTTGGCGCTGACCACGCCAGCCGTGACCGTGCTTTCCAGTCCGAACGGCGAGCCGATCGCCAGCACCCATTCACCGACCTTGAGGTCGTTCGATTTGCCGATTGGCACCACCGGCAGGTTCTTGGCGTCAATCTTGAGCACCGCCACATCGGTCTTGGGGTCGGAGCCGAGGACCCTGGCGCGGAATTCGCGCCGGTCGTTGAGCTTGACCGTGACTTCCTTGGCGTCGCGCACCACGTGCGCGTTGGTCAGGATGACACCGTCCGGGCTGATAATGAACCCGGAACCGGCGCCAAAAACGGGCGTGTCGCGTTGTTGTCCACGGGGCATTTGCGGCCCCTGGAAGCGACGGAAAAATTCGAAAAACGGGTCGTCCTCGTCGAACTGCGGAGGCACGCCGCGGCCGCGCTGCTGGCCCATGGCCGTCTTGGTGCTGCCCATGACGCGGATATTGACGACGGCCGGGCCGTTGCGCGAGACGATCTGGGTGAAGTCGGGCAGCACCACGCCAGCGGCCAGCGGCGCGGGAGCGCCTGGATTGACGGGGGTGGCCGATGGCGCTGCCGATGGCGCGGCGGAGGGTGTCTGCGCGGCGAGCGCAACAGGAGCGGAGGCGACTGCGTTGTTATGGTTGACCGCGATCGCACCAACCGCTCCGCCAATGGCGCCCGCGGCGGCAAGGGCTAGCGTGAGACGCTTAGCGGTGATGACAGTGATGGCACCTTCGTTATGCATGGACGTACTCCTGGTTTGAAAGGATATGTTCGGTAATGAACGCTGGTTATTGTTTGCTGTGTTGCTGTGTTGCTGTGTTGCTGTGCTTCTTGTTTGCTGCTTGTTTGCTTCTTTGGTTTTGCGGCATCGTGGCCACTTGACGCCTGGCCGATGGTGGAATGATGCGGCATCAGACTTAGGGTTGTCTTAATGGCCTTGCCGGCGGTAACGACAAGCCGGCCAGCACGTGGAACGGGGCGCCCCTTGCTGCGGGCGCCCCGGTGTTTTAGCTCAGCTCGCTATCTCAGCTTGCTGCGGATCGCGTGCCGGCTGGTCCTGCTCAGGCAGCCTGGCGCTGCTCGAGCGCCTGCACGTTCTCGCCACCGTCGATGACGATGCGGCGCGGCTTGAGCGCCTCGGGCACTTCACGCACCAGTTCGATGGTCAGCATGCCGTTGTCGAACGAGGCCGTGGTGACCTTGACATGGTTCGCCAGCTGGAAGCGCTGCTCGAAATCACGTGCCGCAATGCCGCGGTGCAGGTAGGTGCGCTGGGTGTCCTCTTTCTGCTTGCGACCGCTGATGTGCAGGCTGTCGCGCTCGGTGATGATGTCCACTTCCGACCGGTCGAAGCCGGCCAGCGCCATCACGATGCGGTACTTGTCTTCGCTGACCAGTTCGATGTTGTACGGTGGATAGCTGGGCTGCGCTTCAGTGCGCTGCGATTCCAGCAGGTTGGCCAGGCGGTCGAAGCCGATAGCGGAACGATAGAGAGGAGCAAGGTCGAATGTACGCATGATAAGTATCCTTTTAGAAGTTAAGCGATAAGTTGACGGACCTCCGTGGAGCATCCGTTGAATCCAATCTAAAGGCGACACCAAGGGTTTTCAAGGCCTTGAAAAACACGATTTTTTGCCCAATGCACCAAAAAATATTTTGAAAAAAATTGGCTGGAGCAAAGACAATTCAGCGACAGCTCGGTGCCGTGAAGCGGCGCAGGCGCGGGCGGCTGGCGGGCGGCGCGCTCGATGCGGCTGCGCAAGGCCGACGCGCGCACCCAGCCTGCGTCACCCGGGCGTCGAATCACCCGGGGACCTCGAAAAACCTACTGCGCGGCGTCATTGTCGCCCGGCGATGCTCACCGTACATTCGTACGGCTGCGCTTCTCGGACGACACTGACGCCGCTCGCTACGGTTTTTCGAGGCCCCCACCCGTTCGCGCCACGCGTTGCGCCCCTCGCCCGCGATGCCGCATGCGCCGGAACGCGATTCCTTTCCTGGCAGACGCACCAGGCACCGGATCTGCAACGCTTTTCGGTAGAATCGTGTTCCCCTGCGAATACCCGCAGACATTGCTGATCTTTACCGTATTGACAATCCCATGCCCCTTCCGCTTCGCCGCCGCCCTCTTCCGTCCGCCTGCTCGTCCCTTTGCTCCCTGGCCCTGCTCGCCACGCTGGCCCTGCCCGCCCGCGCCGACGTGCCCGCGCCGCGCGACCTGCCCTACCCCGGCACCATCGTGCTCAAGGTCGACGCCACCAACGTGGGACAGCAGATTTTCCGCGTCCGCGCCACCATCCCGGCCGCGCCAGGCGCGCTGACCCTGCTCTATCCGCAGTGGGTGCCCGGCAACCACGGGCCCAGCGGACCGCTGAACCAGCTGGCCGGCCTGCGTCTGTCGGCCGGCGGCAAGGCGCTGGCGTGGACGCGCGATCCGGTCCACGTGCATGCCTTCCACCTCACCGTGCCCGAGGGCGCCACGGCAGTCGAGGCCGAATACCAGTTCCTCTCGCCAGTCGAGCCGGCCCAGGGCCGCATCACGATGACCAGCGAGATTGTCGGCGTGCAATGGCAAGCGATGACCCTGTATCCGGCCGGCTACTTCAGCCGCCGCATCCCGGTCCAGGCCTCGCTCACCCTGCCCGATGGCTGGCAGTACGGCACCGCGCTGGAAACGGCCGCGCGCCAGGGTAACGACATCCGCTTCAAGCCGCTCGACCTGGAAACGCTGATCGATTCGCCGGTGTTCGCGGGCCGCCACTTCCGCCGCATCGACCTCGATCCCGGCGCCAAGGTGCCGGTACACCTGAACATGGTGGCCGACAATCCAGAAAGCCTGGAAGCGAAGCCCGAACAGATCGCCCTGCACCGCGCGCTGGTGCAGCAGGCGGGCAAGCTGTTCGCCTCGCATCATTACAAGCATTACGATTTCCTGTTTTCGCTGTCGGACGACTTCGGCGGCATCGGGCGCGAACATCACCAGTCGAGCGAGAACGGCGTCAAGCCCGGTTACTTCACCGACTGGGCCAAGAGCGAACTCGGGCGCGACCTGCTGCCGCACGAATACACGCACTCGTGGAACGGCAAGTTCCGCCGCCCGGCCGACCAGGATGTGCCGAATTTCAACGTGCCGTTGCAGAACAGCCTGCTGTGGGTGTACGAAGGCCAGACCCAGTACTGGGGCAATGTGCTGGCGGCGCGCTCGGGCCTGGTGTCGGCCGGCGGCATCCGCGACGCCATCGCCGCCTACGCCGCGCGCTACGACCACGTACAGGGCCGCTCCTGGCGCGCCTTGCAGGACACAGTCAACGATCCGATCGTGCAGGCGCGCCGCGCGCTGGGCTGGAGCAACTGGCAGCGCAGCGAAGATTATTATGTCGAAGGCATGCTGATCTGGCTGGACGTCGATACCCGCATCCGCGAACTGTCCGGCGAGAAGCGTTCGCTCGATGATTTCGCGCGCACCTTTTATGGCGTCGACAATGGCGGCATCGGCCCGGCCTACTACCAGTTCGACGACGTGGTGCGCACCCTGGCATCGGTGCAGGCCTTCGACTGGGCGCCTTTCCTGCGCGCCAAGCTGGACGGCAATGCCCCCGGCGCACCGCTCGACGGCCTGGCGCGCGCCGGCTGGAAGCTGGTCTACACAGACACGCCGACCGAGGTGATCAAAGGCCAGGAAGAACGCAACAAGATGAGCGACTTCAGTTATTCGCTTGGTTTTTCCGTCAAGAACGATGGTGCGATCGAGGCGATCGAATGGGATGGCATTGGCTTTCGCGCCGGCTTGTCGGGCAACAGCAGCATCGTGGCCGTCAACAACCGCGCCTACAAGCCCGAGGTGCTCAAAGCAGCCGTGAAGGCGGCGCGCGACGGCAAAGCGCCGATCGAACTGCTGGTGCGCAAAGGCGGCAATTTCCGCACGGTGGCGCTCGATTACCATGGCGGCTTGCGCTATCCGCGCCTGGAACGCATTCCCGGCAGCAAGGACCGGCTCGACGCGATCCTGCAGCCGCGCCGCTGAGCAAGGCCCGTCGCCGGCGCCTGAAGTCAAGGCCTGAGGCCGGCGGCCGTGACGATCCGCGGCGGCGCACGACCGGTTCACGCCGATGGTGCTATGCTGCGTTTATGACTACCGATACCGACATCCAGCTGAGCGGCCCGTTCAAGGCCAGCGACAGCAGCAGCCGTTCCCACGACGTCAAGGCGATCCGCATTTTCGACGAGGGTTACGGGATTATTGACGTGTACGTGGACTTCGCCGCACCGATCGAGGGTGGGCTGTACAAGGACAAAGTCCTCGTCGGCAACATCATCGACCGCCTGCGCGCGCTGGGCTACGTAGGGCCGAATTTTTCGCACAGCGACCCTGGCCTGCAAGACCGCAAGCTGATCGTGCTCGAAGCGCCCGAGGAATTCAGCGCCTTCGCCAAGCTCAAGGGCTGGAAGAACCTGGCCGAAGAATTCGACGACGAATAAACCGATCCTTCCTTTCATGTAGCAATGTTTTACTGCCGCTTTTTAACAGCGGCAGCCTGCCTCCTCGTAGCGCCCTCTCGTACCGCCTCCTTGTACCGTCTCCTCTTACCGCCTCCTCTTACCGCCTCCTCTTACCGCCTCCTCTTACCGCCGCCTCAAGCGCTCACATAGCGCGCGCTCCACGCCGCAATCATGCCGGCCACCCACACCGCATCTTCCCTGCGCGTGAGCAAATGATCCGCATCATCGAGCGACACAAAACTCTTCGGATGCTTGGCCGCCTGGAAAATATGCAGCGCATTATCGATCCCCACGGTCCGGTCGTGCGGCGAATGCATGACCATCAAGGGGCGCTTGAGCGCGGCCGTGCTGACGTTCAGGTTCTGCTCGGCGGCATCGAGCAAAAACTGGCGCTTGATGGTGAACGGCCGCCCGGCCAGTTGCACCAGCGCCTCGCCCTCGGCTTCGATCACGCCGAGCTGCTCGCCGAACAAATTGTTGACATGCGATGGATCGCTCGGCGCACCCACGGTCACGAGCGCGCGCACCTCGTCAATGCCGGCGGCGGCGGCCAGCACGGCGGCCCCGCCCAGGCTGTGTCCGATCAGGATCTCGGGCGCCTTGAGCGAGGTGCGCATGAAGGCGGCGGCGGCCACCAGGTCCTGCAC
Organism: Massilia genomosp. 1; assembly: GCF_011682185.1. Classification (NCBI taxonomy): domain Bacteria; kingdom Pseudomonadati; phylum Pseudomonadota; class Betaproteobacteria; order Burkholderiales; family Oxalobacteraceae; genus Massilia; species Massilia genomosp. 1. The sequence goes on along the minus strand of NZ_WHJF01000001.1, from coordinate 22,578 downwards.
ATTCGATGAAAAATTGGTGTTTGCAAAATCGCCTTCGCTCGCGCCCAGCCCCGTAAAATCGAAGCGCAGCACGGCGATGTCATGCTCGGTCAGGGCCTCGGCGATGCGGCTGGCGGCGAACACGTCTTTGCCACAGGTAAAACAATGGGCAAACAGCGCATACGCGCGCGCCGGCCCGTCGGGGGCATCGAGACGGGCCGCCAGCTTGTGCCCATCGGCGCCGGGAAACGCTTGTTTTTCGCTGTGCATCCCTGCTCCTTGTGAATAATGAATCAGAGCATCTTAACCCTGGATGGGCGCCGTTGCCGGGCGCCACTACCGGGCGCCGTTACCGGGCGCCGTTACCGGGAGCCGCTGCCGCTTCCCTAACCAAACAAGCCGTGCAAAAACCAGCGCGGCGCGCTATCGCCATCGGCCCCGGCGATGCGTTCGCGATAGACCCAGTAATGGGCATGGTCCTGCCCCTGGGCGATGAAGTAATCGCGCGTCTGCGACTGGCTCCACCAGCCGGCCTCGATCCGCTCGGGGGTGGACGCCATGCGCAGCGGCGAGCCGTAAAACGGCCGGTGATCGCGCATCAGCAGCGCCACCGGCTTGGCCAGCAGCCAGGCCGGGCGCGGCAAGCTGAGCACGTCCGGCGGCAACTGCATCTGCGCCTGCTGCGCCTTGCCGCGCGCCTGCTGCACCGGCACCCAGCGGTTGGCCAGCTCGGGCCGGTAATCGGCGCGCGGGGCCGCCTGCAGCACATTGTCGGGACCGAGGCGCGCCACCAGCAGTTCGAGCATGCGCCACTGGTCTTGCTCGTTGCCGCCGGGCTCGGGAAACAGCGACTCGCTCGGCATGGCCATGGCCTGCACCTCGGGCGCTTCGAGCACCAGGCCGATCACGTGCGCCTCCAGCGTCAGGCTGCCCAGGCGCTCGCGCAGCAGGCGCACCAGGTGCTCGTCGCGCCAGGTGGGCTCGGCCAGGATGATGTCGAGCACGGTGGGCGCGCGCGCCACCCGCCCGCGCTCGTGTTCGAGCAGCAGCACGATGCGCCCCACCGCCAGTTGGTGCGCGCACAGCCAGCCCGTCATTTGCAGCAGCAGGCTGTGGGCGCCGGCCAGCAGGGCATCGGCCTGTTCGACCCGGTCGAACAATTCCAGCCGGGCCTGGAACGTGGTGGGCGCGGCGATCCAGTCGAACAGCTCGGCCGTCATGCCGTAGGCCGCATCGAGCACGGCCAGCAAGGCGCCGCCGCAACGGCGCTGCAAGCCCGGACGCGGCAGCCGCCGCAGCTGGCCCAGCGACACGCAGCCAATGCCCTCTAACCAGGCGGCAAACGGACGCGCCGGCAGCGGCAAGGCGGCCGGCAGGCGGTCGAGGCGGCGCTTGAGCGACGCCATGCCGAGCGCGTGCCCGGCCCCGCTGCGCGCCAGCAGCCAGGCGCCGCGCGCGGTCGGCGCGCAGCTCAGCTGAACCACGAAGCCGAGCGCGCGCAGGCTGGCGCGAATGCGCCGGCACAATGCGCGCACCCCGCCGAACAGGCGCAGGCTGGCGCCCACGTCCATCAGCAAGGTCGCTTCTTCGGCCAGGGTGACCTGCGGCGTGTACTGCAGCAGCGCCATGGCCACCGCCTGCAGGGCGGCGGCCTCGCGCGCCGGCACGCGCTCGTGCAGGCGCGCGCCGGGCAGCAGCATCAGCACGCCGCCGCGGCGCATGCCCGCGCGCACCCCGCCCGCCAGCGCCAGCGCCGACGCGGCCAGCACGCGCTCGCTCTCGAGTACGACGCTGGCGGCCTCAGCCGACCAGTGCGGGCTGAACACGTCGAGCGCCAGGCGGGGCAAATAGAGGCCGATCCAGAGTCGCATGGCGTTGGAGTAAACAAGGAGTCAGGGGAAGAAACAGGGGCGCGTCGCGCTGCGGCCCCCGGCGTTTGACGAAACCGATGTCGAGCCCGCCGAGGGCCGGACGCAGGCTCAGGCGCAGCGGCGCGGGCGAGGCATCCTGGGCCGCCGCGAGCGGGCGCAGCAGGAAGAACAGGGCTTCGCCGCCTTGCGCCGCCAGATGCAGGCGGCGCAAGGACTCGGGCCGTGCATGGCTGGCCCAGAACAGCAGCGCGCCACAACTACCGCTGCGCAACACCTGTTCGGCCGCCCACAAGGCATCGGCATTGCGCGCGCTGCGCACCCAGATCAGCTGGGAGGGAGACAAGCCGAGCGCGGCCAGCGCCAGCGCCTGCGGTGGATGGGGCGGCTGCAGCAGCACGATGCGGCGTTCGGCCACCTTGGCCAGGGCCGGGCGCAACAGGCGCAATTCGCCGATGCCGCTTTGTTGCAGCAGCAACTCGACCAGGCAGCCGCTGGGCCAGCCGCCGCCGGGCAACTGGGGCGAGAGCGTGGGATGGCCGCTGTCGACACAGCGCGTACCGGCGTGGGCCAGTTGGGAAGCGCGCCACAAGGCGGGATGCAAAGTCTCGGGCGCGGCAAGAAGATTGGGGGAGTTCATGGTGGAATCAACAAAGTACTGTATGTTTATACAGTACTCGCTGACTGCCAATTTGGCAAGGCCTATCGTGCGCCACCTCTCCCCCTCACCCTATGGAAGACGGACATTCCGACGCAAAACTGCAGCAATTTCCTACAACCGGGGTCAGAGCTTTAATTAGAAATATTTCCAGTAACGCATCCCGGCGCGGCGCTTAACAGCGCTTTGCGCATCCGCCCGACAATCGAGCGCGGGCCGCTGACCACGATCGTGCCGCGATGCTGCGCAATCCTTAGCGCGCCCTCGTTCCAGCGCAACACGCGCGGCAGTTTTTGAAGATAAACAGCACTTGCGCCGCTGCGCCGCTCTTGCACATAACCCAGGCGTTCCAGCGTATCGAGCAGGCTCCGCATGCTTGCCGCGCCTGCGGGCGCCACGGAAAACTGCACCGGCAGGACCATGCAGACCGACCCCAGCGAGCCCAGCGCCGTGCCGCACAGAAGCGCCACCAGCGGCGGCGCTTCTTTCAGCCCGATCATGAGCGCGTGCATCGGCAAGGTGACCGCCAGCACCATGACCAACCATGATCCCAGTTGCGACCAGGATTGAAACAGCAGCAAATAGCGCCAGAAGGGACGTGGATAGGTGAGCGCTGAAATGGCTCCACGGGAAGGGGGAACGGTCATCGAGGTCACTCCTGGCGGATGAGGATGGGAAGGCGGCAGTGCCGATCCCGCCGATCCTGACGCAGCGCGCACGGTGACATATTGAAATCGATCAAAAATACTCTGAATCATGATTTCATCAATATCAATGGCGACAAGCGGTTCCGAGCGCAGCAAGGGATGTCACCCGTCGCCGGAAAAAAGCAATTGCCACGCAAGCCCATCATGCAAGGCGGCCCCCTGCCCGCCGCACACGAGCATCTTTTGTCCATCCGGCGAGACATCGATACGGTGGCTGACCCACGCAACCTCATCGGGAACGGGATGTTTCTCCAACAGGCGCGCGGCTACCATCGTATTGTTTTCAAGGGCGAGCATGCCGTCATCGTTGGCGCACCACAGCGTACTCTGGAACCATGCCGCATCGGCGAACGGAAGACTTTGATGGCGTCGCTCGACCAGTTCCCAAGTGGAATCGCGGCCTTTCCAGATCGACCCTCTGAGATCGGTGACATACACGTCGTCGTCGCCACAGGTGATGGTGCAGAGCTCAAGTCCGAGGGAAACGGCAACTTTCCCCACCGGGTCCCGTTGAGTGCCGGGCGTCGGTACGGCAATTGGCTTCGTTGTCGGGTTTGGAGTAGGATTCGTTATTTCCTACGGAATCGAATACGGGCTTGACTCGTACGTTGTCCGCAACACTGTAAAGGGTCGTTAGTACCAATGTTCTGCTACAGAGACTTAGTCGCCCAGATGCGAGATTTTTCGATTTTTACTGGCGCGACGAGTGCGTTGATCGCTGTCTGCATCAAGGCAGATATAGGCTTGTGGCTTTATGTCGCCTGCCTTTTGCTGCCTCTGCTAGGGGTTGGTGGAGGCGTCTATTATGGAAAACGTACGCAAGTTAGCCGTTCATTTTTTCTGTGGAGCCTGAGCATTTTGTCCTGTTCGACCGTGTTGGGTGCGTTTGTCGCATACAAAGCGCTTGCACGCATTGGTGTCATGATGTCGTTGGAGGTTACTCTTGTCACTTGGGGTGTAATCGCTGGCGGCTTCTATTGGCGGGTATTCCGTAACGGAGTAAATCGTCATCCTGCTGCTGTCAACATGAAGGTTGTGAATTCCGGCGCTGTGGGCGGTGCGTTTTTAGGAGGACTAGGTTTTCTGGTCCCGCCAGATGCTCTCATTCCTGGTGTGGCTTTCCTTGTTCAATTGGCGTTTGGCGCCATACTCGTCGGAGCGTTCATGTTCTTGTTGCGCGATTTCATGGATTTCCTGCAGAAGTCGCGAGTGCCTCCCCTTGGGTAGCACTGCCAAGTCCGTGCAGCAAACACCTACCCTCACTATCATCGTCACGCCGCAGGACTGACGGTGCATGAATCAGGCATCTAACCGCTCTTTCCCGCCAATGAACGCAGGAAAGAGTGGTTTATCGCAAAAAATGTTGCGTTAAGATCACGCGGCGCATGAACTTCCTTGCCATTCGCTCCATTGATGGGTGTCACCGTAGGGTTCATTGAAGCTGACTGGGAAATTGGCAACGGCGACGATTGGTTCGTTGAGTGCTATGTATCTGCTGAGGTTTTCGCAGAGATGGAGAACGCGGTAATGCCATACCGCCCCCGCGTCGCCGACGGCATACAAGTCATTGTCCGAAAACCCGCTCAGATCATTTAATCCACTATTGCCAATGGCTTCGGTGATGGCTTGTTGGTCTTCGCTTTTCAATTCAGCGGGAATGGGAATGCCGGTATGCTCTTTCCACGTTTGCCGAGGGAGGCGTTCAAAGATGCGCAGCGGGCTTCCGACCGCATAGAGTTTACCGTGAACCCACACCAGCTTACTGATTGCCGACCCCACTTTCCCGGCGGCGGCATAACCATAGCCACGGCCATCGAAGGCAATCCTATCTTCGAAATCCCGGTACGATGTCGGCTTGTACGCCCAGACATTGCGGGCAATGTCGACCACCACGAATTCCTCATGCGATGGCGCCCAGGCCGATGCCAGACTGGCGAAGGACAGGTCCTCGGTTTCAAGAACGAAAAAGCGCTCTTTCATCGGCGCTTCCATCCGCACGCTCACAAGGCGGGTTCGCCAGCCACCGTCGCGTTCATCTGACATTTCCACCAGCAACAGGCCAATACGTCCATCGGCAAAGCCAATGGTACAGTCGTACACCATAAAGCCTTTGCCAACGTCTTTCCAGCTTTTCTTATCGAACAACATGCAAGCTCCTGGGCGCATGAATGACTTGTGCGCATCATTGCCCAGAAAGAAGCCAGCGTCAACGCCGGTGTTTTCCGAAAAAATCGACCAGCATCTTGCTCGCGTCCGGCCCCGCCGCCGAGTTGAACGACAGGCGCGCGTCGCCCCCGCTCCAGGCATGTTGCAGCTGGGCGATCTGGGCCACCCGCAGGATCAGCTTGCGGCCCCGGTACACGTCATGCAGCTGGTAAGGCAAGCCACTGCGTCCCCCGGCCTTCTGCGCCACCCGCACCGGCGTGGCCGCAGGCAAGTCATTGACCAGCATCGCCTGGCGCCGCAAGTGCGCCTGGTTGACCGGACGCACCACGCGATCGTCCTCGCCCTGGATCAGGATCGTTGGCATCGACGGAAACCCCGGACGCCGTTCGAGCACCTCGGCAATCGCGCTGTCGACCCGCGCGCCGTTGCCATGTTGCATAACCCCAAGCGCCCCGACCGTGCTGTGCCCGGCTCCGTACAAGGGCCCCGAATGCAGGCCCAGCCCGGCGAACAGTTCAGGATGGTTAAGCGCCACGATGTTGGCCATGCCCGCCCCCGCCGACATACCGCAGATAAACACCCGCGAGCGGTCGAGGCGGTAGGCGGCCAGCACCTGGCTGACCATGCCGACAATCACCGGCACATCGCCGCCGCCCTGCTGGGTGGCGCGGTCGTACCATTTCCAGCAACGATGTGGATGGGCGCTCAGCGATTGCTGCGGATACAGCACGGCATAGCCAGCCTTCTGCGCCATCTGGTTCATGCGCGTACCCTGGGCGAACTGGGTGGCGCTTTGCTCGCAGCCGTGCAGCATGACGATCAGCGGCCAGCCTGAGGGCGGCGCCGCGCCATCGGGCAGATACAGCCAGTAACTCATCTGTCGCAACACCGGCCCGGCCTGGCCGGCGTAGCGCGCGGTGAGCCATTTGCCAGGCGCCGGCGCATCCTTGGCCAGGCTTGCCGGCGCGGCGCGCGCTGCCGGCTTGGGTGTGGGTGCGGAAGCGCTTCGGGGTTTCGGCGCCGGCTTGGGCGCGCCTGCGGACGCCGGTGTGGGCTTGGACTTGGCGCGCACCTTGGGCGCCGGCTTGGGCGGCGCAAACAAGGCCGTGAGCAGGCGCGCTGCCGAACGTTGCTGCTTTTTGCCCACGCGCATCAAGCTGCGCAGCAAGGGGGCGCTCGACTTTACCATCGCAAGCGCACCATCACGCGCCGTTGCAGGCGGGCCCCTAGGCACGCGCCGAACGAAGGCGTGGGAAGCGGCTGGCCGGATGGGCCGGCGGGGGTGCGGCGTGCGTTGAGATCCATGGCGAAAGTCTCCTTTCAGCCAGCATAGCGTGCGCGCGCGGCGCCGCTCCGTGCGTTGCGCCGCTTAGCCGGCCCGATGAACAAAAAAGCAACATCGCTGGGCCTGGCGCGCGCCGGCACCATTGAGCCATATCAAAGAACGGCTTGCGCGACAACCTAGTCTGTTTGCACAAGGTCCGCAATCGGCGCGGTCCGCACATCCAACAACCCCAGGAGAACGACATGAACTACTCGGAGCGCGACAAATACGGCATGTACAAAGGCAGCGCCGGCCCCGGCCCGGTCCTGATGGGTGCCGACACCCTGCTCGGCGACAACGTGGTCAATTCCCAGGAGGACGACCTGGGCGACATCAAGGAAATCATGCTCGACATGCGCAGCGGGCAAGTCGCCTACGCGGTGCTGGCCTTCGGCGGCATGCTGGGGCTGGGCGAAAAACTGTTCGCGGTGCCGTGGCAGGCACTGCACCTCGATACGGTCAACAAGCGCTTCGTGCTCGATGTGGAAAAAGAGCGTCTGAAAAACGCCCCCGGCTTCGACCCGGACGCCTGGCCGGACATGAGCGACCTCGGCTGGGCCAAGCAGGTGCATGGCTTCTACGGCACCGACGCCAGCGGCATGGGGGCAGGATCGCAATCGGGCATGGGTGGCGGCACTGCGCTGAGTTAAGCATCCGCCCAAAAACCAAACTCCGTCATTCCTGCCATTGGCAGAAATGACTTACCGCGCAGGCGGGAATGACGGAGTTTAAGTTAGCGGCATCAGCGCTGCATCGACTCCCACACCTTCTGCAAGCGCTTGGCCGAAACCGGCATTGGCGTGCGCAATTCCTGGGCATACAGCGACACGCGCAGTTCTTCGAGCATCCAGCGGAATTCCACCATCTTCGGATCGGTGTTCTTCCCCGCCAGGCGGTCGCGTGCGGCGCGCATGAAGTGGCTGGCGGACTGGGTCCACTCGGCCATCAACTTGGCGTCGCGCGCGGGATCGGCGCGCAGCTTCTCCAGCCGCACATTGATCGCCTTCAGGTAGCGCGGAAAATGCGCCAGCTGCGTGTAATCGTTGTCGATCAGGAAGCGCTTATGCACCAGCCCCTGCAACTGCGACTGCATGTCGGCCGCGGCCTGCGCCTGCACGCCCTGCAGCTTCTTGGGCAAGCCATGAAACTCGGTCAGCACTTGCGACACCAGCCGTGCAATCTCGTTCACCAGCAAGGTCAGGCGCGATTTACCTTCATCCTTGCGCTTGTTGAACGAGGCCGCGTCGGTCGGCAGCGGATCTTGCAGGCAGGCGATATCGATCGCCTTCTGGATGATCTGGTCGCGCAACTCTTCCTGCGAACCCATGGCCATGAACTGCATGCCCATCTGCTGCAATCCGGGAATATTCTTCTCGATGAACTTGATCTGCTCCTTGAACTGCAGCGCAAACAGGCGGCGCAGGCCCACGCGGTGGGTGGCCGTGGCCACGGTCGGGTCGTCGAACACTTCCAGGTCGCAGTGGGTCAGCTTGTCGACCAGGGCCGGAAAGCCGATCAGGGTCAGCTTGCCCTGCACGATCTCGAGCAGCTCCGGCAGTTCGCCGAAGGTCCACGAGGTCAAGCCCGTATGCTGGCTGACCTTGGGCGCGTTCGGCTGCGTGCCCGGGTCCGCGCTCTTCGATGACGCCGCCGATGATGCTGACGATGCCGAGCTCGTCGCCGTCGCCTGCACCTTGCCCGGCGCGGCCGGAATCGACACTTCCGCCAGCTTCTGGAAGCTCTGGCGCGCCTGCCCGCCGAATTCGGCCTGCAGGGTCGCCAGGTTGCGTCCCATGTCGAGCTGGCGTCCGTGCTCGTCGATCACCTTGAAGTTCATGAAGTGATGCGCCGGCAGGGTTTCGGGCTTGAAGTCGGTGCTCATCACCATCAGGCTCGTTTGCGAACGGATGTCGGCGATGATCGCGTCGATCAGGTCACCACGCCCGAACTTGCCCGCCTCATGCACGCGCTCGCAAAAGCGCGCCGCGAAATCGGGCAGCGGCACGCAATGGCGGCGCAACTTCTGCGGCAGCGATTTGAGAAGCAGATGCACTTTTTCCTTGAGCATGCCCGGCACCAGCCAGTCGGCCCGTTCGCGCGGCAACTGGTTGAGTGCGAACAGCGGCACCGCCAGGGTCACCCCATCGCGCAGGCTGCCCGGCTCGAAGTGGTAGGTCAGTTGCATCTCGATGCCGGTCACCGACATCGCCTTCGGGAACAACTCGGTGGTCACGCCGGCCGCTTCGTGCCGCATCAATTCGTCGCGGTTCAGGAACAGCAGTTTCGGTTCCTTGAAGGTGGCGTCCTTGTGCCACTTCTCGAAACCGGCGCCGTTGACCACGTCCGTCGGAATGAGCTTGTCGTAGAAGGCGGCGATCAGGTGGTCGTCCACCAGCACGTCGAGACGGCGCGACTTGTGCTCGAGGTTTTCGATCTCTTTCACCAGCTTGTGGTTATGCGCGAAGAACGGCGCGCGCGTGTCGTAGTCGCCCGCCACCAGCGCATCGCGAATGAAAATCTCGCGCGCCTCGGCCGGGTTGAACTGGCCGTAGTTGATGCGGCGCTGGCTGTAGATCACCAGCCCGTGCAAGGTCGCGCGTTCGGACGCGGTGACCTGCGCGGCGCGCTTTTCCCAGCGCGGCTCGCCCCAGGATTTTTTCAGCAGGTGGCTGCCCACCCGCTCGATCCACTCCGGCGCGATGTTGGCCACGCAGCGCGCGTACAGGCGCGTGGTCTCCACCAGTTCGGCCGCCATGATCCACTTGCCCGGTTTTTTGAGCAGCGAAGAACCCGGCCACACGTGATACTTGATGCCGCGCGCGCCCAGGTAGCCGGCGCCCGGTTCGTCCTCCGACTTGAAGCCGATGTTCCCCAACAGGCCAGTGAGCAGCGCCGTATGCAGGTTTTCGTAGGTGGCCGGCAGCTCGTTCATGCGCCAGCCCTGCTCCTTGACGATGGTGAGCAACTGCGAATGCACGTCGCGCCATTCGCGCAGGCGCACCTGCGACAGGAAATTGGTGCGGCAGGTTTCCATCAGCTGGCGGTTGGTTTTCTTGTGCTCGATGGCCGCCTCGAACCACGTCCAGATCTTGATATACGTGAGGAATTCGGACTTCTCGTCGGCGAACTTCTTGTGCGCCTCGTCGGCCGCCTGCTGGTGCTCCATCGGCCGGTCGCGCGGGTCCTGCACCGACAGCGCGGAAGCGATGATCAGCATCTCGGTCAGGCAGGCGTTTTCCAGCGCGGCCAGGATCATGCGCCCGACCCTCGGATCGAGCGGCAGCTTGGCCAGCTTGTGGCCCAACGGGGTCAGGTCGTTCGACTCGTCGACCGCGCCCACTTCCTGCAGCAGCTGGTAACCGTCGGCGATGGCGCGGCCCTGCGGCGGCTCGATGAACGGGAACGTCTCCACGTCGGTCAGGTGCAGGGACTTCATGCGCAGGATGACCGCCGCCAGCGACGAGCGCAGGATTTCCGGCTCGGTGAACTTGGGGCGCTGCAGGTAATCGTTTTCTTCGTACAGGCGAATGCAGACGCCGTCGGCCACGCGGCCGCAGCGGCCGGCGCGCTGGTTGGCGGCCGACTGCGCGATCGGCTCGACCTGCAACTGCTCGACCTTGTTGCGGAAGCTGTAACGCTTCACGCGCGCCAGGCCCGCGTCCACCACGTAGCGGATGCCCGGCACCGTCAGCGAGGTTTCGGCCACGTTGGTGGCCAACACGATGCGGCGCGCATTGGTGATCTTGAAGACCTTCTCCTGCTCTTCGACCGACAGGCGGGCGAACAGCGGCAGGATTTCGACATGCGGCGGATGGTGCTTGCGCAGGGCCTCGGCGCAATCGCGGATTTCGCGCTCGCCCGGCAGGAACACCAGCACGTCGCCCGAACCGAGGCGGCACAATTCGTCGACGCCGTCGACCACCGCGTCCATCAGGTCGCGCTTGTCGCGCGCGGCCTGCGCCTTGGGCATCGGCTTGCCCGCCGCGGGGGGCGGCGTGGCCGTCACCGGATCGCGGTCGACCGGGCGATAGCGCACCTCCACCTTGTACAGGCGGCCCGAGACCTCGATCACCGGCGCGAGCTTGTCGCCGTTGGCGAAGTGGCGCGCGAAGCGGTCGGCATCGATGGTGGCCGACGTGATGATCACTTTCAGGTCCGGACGGCGCGGCAGCAACTGCTTCAGGTAACCGAGCAGAAAATCGATGTTCAGGCTGCGCTCGTGCGCTTCATCGATGATGATGGTGTCGTAGTTTTTCAGCAGCGGGTCGGTCTGGGTTTCGGCCAGCAGGATCCCGTCCGTCATCAGCTTGACCGAGGCGCCCGGTTGCAGGGTGTCGGTAAAGCGCACCTTGAAGCCCACATGCACGCCCAGCGGCGTGCCCAGTTCCTGGGCGATGCGCTTGGCGGTGGACGAGGCGGCGATCCGGCGCGGCTGCGTGTGGCCGATCAGGCCTTTCTGGCCGCGTCCCAGCTCCAGGCAAATCTTGGGCAGCTGGGTGGTCTTGCCGGAGCCGGTTTCGCCGGAGACGATGATGACCTGGTTTTCCAGCAGCGCCTTGGCGATATCCTGACGCCGTCCGGACACCGGCAAATCTTCGGGAAAGGTAATCGGCGGCAGCGGCGTGCGGAATACTTCACGCGGCGCGCGTGCGGGACGGTCGCTGGCTGGCTGGCCTTCACGCGGGGGACGGTCGCCGGTCGCCTGCCCTTCACGTGGTGGACGCGGAGTACGTGCCGGACGCTCACCGGCTGGCTGGCCTTCGCGGGGCGGACGTGGCGTACGCGCCTGCCGCTCACCGGCTGGCTGCCCTTCACGCGGCGGACGTGGCGCTTGCGCCGGACGTTCCCCGGCCGCCGGCCCTTCACGCGGCGCCCGCTCACCGGCTGGCTGCCCTTCCCGTGGCGGACGTGGCGTACGCGCCGGGCGTTCACCGGCCGGCTGCCCTTCGCGCGGCGCGCGCTGGCCACCCGCCTGGGTTTCCCGTGGCGGGCGCGGCGTGCGCGGTTGGTCCGCACGCGCGGCGGATTGACCCGCCTCGCTGGCATTGCGGGGCGTGGCGACGGGTGGCGACGGCGGCGTGGAAGGCTTGTTACTCTGTTCTGACATTGTTTTTACATGAATTTAGCGCGCAAGTCGCGCAGCGAATTATAATGCGCCAAATGGAAACCCCTAACCAATTCGTCCAATGGCTGCGTTCAGTCGCGCCGTACATCCACGCGTTCCGTGGCAAGACCTTCGTGGTCGCCTTTCCGGGTGAACTCGTCACCGCCGGCGCGCTGCCGGTGCTGGCCCAGGACCTGTCGCTGCTGGTCGCCCTCGATATCCGGGTGGTGATCGTGCATGGCTCGCGTCCCCAGGTCGCCGAGCAGCTCGCGCTGAGGAACGTGGAAGGCCGCTTTCACAACGGCATCCGCATCACCGACACCGCCGCCCTCGAATGCGCCAAAGAAGCGGCCGGCGAACTGCGGCTCGATATCGAAGCCGCCTTCAGCCAGGGTTTGCCCAACACGCCGATGGCGCACGCCGCGATCCGCATCATCTCAGGTAACTTCGTCACCGCGCGCCCGCTTGGCGTGATCGACGGTGTCGACCTCGAACTGACCGGCATGCCGCGCAAGATCGCCGCCGAGACCATCCACGCCATCCTGGCCACCGACAGCCCGGTGCTGCTCTCGCCGCTGGGTTTTTCGCCGACCGGCGAAGCGTTCAACCTGACCATGGAAGACGTGGCCGTGTCAGCCGCGATCGCCCTGCACGCAGACAAACTGGTGTTCATCACCGAAACGCCGATGATGCTCGATGAAGGCGGCGCCGAAATCCGCGAACTGTCGTCGCACCAGGCCGAGGCCGTGCTGCAAGCGGGCTTTTTGCCGGCCGACGCCGCGTTCTACCTGCAGCACGCCATCAAGGCCTGCAACAGCGGCGTGCCGCGCGCCCACATCGTGCCGTTCGAGATGGACGGCTCGGCCCTGCTCGAACTGTTCACCCACGATGGCGTGGGCACCATGATCAGCCACGAGAACCTGGAAAGCCTGCGCCGCGCCACCATCGAAGACGTGGGCGGCATCATCAAGCTGATCGAGCCTCTGGAAGCGGACGGCACCCTGGTCAAGCGCGGCCGCGAACTGATCGAACGCGAGATCGACCAGTTCTCGGTCATCGAGCACGATGGCGTGATCTTCGGCTGCGCCGCCCTGTACCCGTTCCCGGAATCGAAAATGGGCGAAATGGCCTGCCTGACGGTCAACCCGGACGTGCAAGCCCAGGGCGACGGCGAGCGCATTCTCAAGCACGTGGAAAACCGCGCCCGCGCGGCCGGCCTGAAACAACTGTTCGTGCTCACCACGCGCACCTCGCACTGGTTCCAGAAGCGCGGCTTCAAGCCAGCCACGGTCGATGCGTTGCCCAAGGACCGCCAGCATATGTATAACTGGCAGCGCAAATCCCAAGTGCTGATTAAGTCTCTATAATCACGCCTTTACACATATCCGCTTGAGGAGTACACATGGCCCGCACCGTCCATTGCGTCAAATTGAACAAGGAAGCCGAAGGACTCGACTTTCCACCTTACCCGGGCGAGCTGGGCAAGAAAATCTGGGAAACGGTCTCGAAAGAAGCCTGGGCCGCCTGGCTCAAGCACCAGACCATGCTGGTCAATGAAAACCGCCTGAACCTGGCCGACCAGCGCGCGCGCAAATACCTGGCCACGCAGATGGAAAAACACTTCTTCGGCGACGGCGCCGACGCGGCGCAAGGCTACGTGCCACCGGCTGACTAAAGCCAAGGCCGGTGCCAGGTCTGACATTCGGACACGGGCTCATCCGCAAGGCGGATGAGCCCGTGTCCGAATGTCAGACCTGGCACCGGTGTTTTCGAATGTCAGACCTGGCACCGGTGTTTTACTTGACGCTTAAATCGCCCTGCACTGGCGCAATTCGCACTTGGCCTGGTAAATCGTGCGGTTATCGCACACCATGCGGTACACCTCGACCGGACCCGGCGGCGTCATCAAGCCGGCCCCAACGCCGCCCGTGCAACCTTGTTTCTTGGCCATATTTTCCACCGTCACCGACGAAATGCCCGGGCGGAACGCGACATGCGCGATCGGCTGGCCCTGGGCGTCGAGCGCCGGCGCTTGCACCGTGACCACTCTTACCGGCGCTTGCCGCACCGCGACATTTTTCTTCCCGACCGACGCACAGCCACCCAGCACCACCGCCACACACGTCACCGCCAAAAGCAATCGCTTCATGTTATCCCCGTCGTTGAACTTCTTTAAATGCATGTTTGATCGATGTCTTGTCGCATCGATGTCGTATACCGATTAAAACGTCAGCGTCTTCACGCCTTCGCTTGTTCCCAGCAGGCACACATCGGCCCCGCGCTGGGCAAACAGGCCGACGGCGATCACGCCGACGATCTGGTTGATTTCTTGCTCCAGCGCCAGCGGAGCGGTGATCGACAAGCCCGCCACGTCGATAATCTCGCCGCCGTTATCGGTGATGAACGCTTGCTCGCTGCCCGCCTTGAGGCGCAGGCGCGGCTGGCCGCCCAGGGCCGCCAGGCGCCGCATCACGGCCGCGCGCGCCATCGGCAGCACTTCGACCGGCAGCGCAAAGGCGCCCAGGGTCGGCACCAGCTTGGAGCCGTCGGCGATGCAGACGAACTGGCGCGAGACGGAGGCGACGATTTTCTCGCGCGTCAGGGCCGCCCCGCCGCCCTTGATCATGGCGCCGCTGGCGGTGATTTCGTCGGCGCCGTCGATGTAGACGGCAATCTCGCTCACGTCGTTCAGGTCGTACACGGCAATGCCGTGCCCGCGCAGGCGCGCTGCGGTCGCTTCGGACGAGGCCACGGTACCCTTGATGCGGTCCTTGATGGTGGCCAGCTCATCGATGAAGAAATTGGCGGTGGAGCCCGTGCCGACGCCGATGATGGCGCCGTCAACCACGTAGGCAATCGCGGCGCGCGCCACGGCTTGTTTCAATTCGTCTTGAGTCATGTCAAAAATTAGAGGAGAAAATGGAAGAATGCCCTTATTTTAACGGATCACACCCCGCCAATACACCTTTCCTGCCCCTTTTTGTTGCCATGTCGCATGAACGTCACCCCGTCGGTGGCACGGCTGCCCCGTTTTACCTATACAGCGTGGGAAACTATGCGAAAATGCCTCGATGCATAGATTCTCTGGGAAAGTGACATGAACGAAACGAAAACGGTCCTCGTCATCGATGACAGTCGGGTATCGCGGCTGATGGCCCGCCAATTCATCCTCAGCAAGCAGCCAGGCTGGCAGGTGGAAGAGGCCGGCACCGGCGAAGAAGGCATCGAGAAGGTCAAGACGCTCGCGCCCGTGCTGATCCTGATCGACGTCAACATGCCCGGCATGGGCGGCCTGGCCGCCGCCGAGCACCTGCGCGCGGCTTGCCCGGACGCCCATATTTCCCTGTGTACCGCCAATGTCCAGAACGCTACCCGCAACCGCGCCAACGAACTGGGCATCGGTTTCCTGGAAAAGCCCATCACCGAAGCGCGCATCCATGCCCTGATCGGCGCCCTGGAGTGAACATGTTCAATCTCAGCGAACTGCAGCACGATGCGCTGGTCGAAATCTTCAACATCGGCGTCGGCCACGCGGCCAAGTCGATGAGCGAGATCGTCAATGAAGAAGTGACGATGTCGGTGCCGTCGATCAGCTTCCTGAACCGTGCGGACGCCGCTGAGATGCTTGGTAACAAGGAAAGCGCCCGTGTCTGCGGCGTGAGCCAGCATTACGAAGGCGCGTTCAAGACCGAAGCGATCCTCATGTTCCCCGAAGACAAGAGCCTCGACATCGTGCGCCTGATGGTGGGCGAGTCGGTGCCGCTCAAGGAATTGACGGAGATGGAGCAGGAAGCGCTGAGCGAAATCGGCAATATCATCCTCAATTCCTGCGTCGGCACCCTGGCCAATATTTTCGCGCAGGAACTGAGCGGCTCCCTGCCCGAGTACCACGTCGGCACCAGCGAAGAGATCCTGAGCGCCACCGGCGGTCAGGGCGACACCGTGGTGCTGATGCTGCATATCGACTTCATCCTCGAAAAACACCAGATCCACGGCTATGTGGCCTTCATCCTCGACCTGACCGCGCTGCAAGACCTGCAAGACCAGGTCGACCTCTATCTTGCCAAGATCATGGGTCCGGCCTGACATGGCCCACGCCGCGGCACCCGGCCAGGGCATGCTCGAAAGCGTGCTCGGCGCGATCAATCTCGGTACCATCGTGCTCGACCACGCGCGCCGGGTAGTGGTGTGGAACCGCTGGATGAGCCAGTATTCCGACTTGCCGGCCGACAGCGTCGTGGGGCAGGATTTTTTCCTGCTGTTCCCCGAGCTCAACGGCAAGCGCATCGACAGCGCGGTGCGCCAGGCCTTGCGTGACAATTTTCCATCGGTATTGTCGCAGACCTTGCACAAGGCGCCATTCGGGCTGTACGTCAATGCCGCCGCGCGCGCCACGGGCGAGCGCATGCAGCAAGCGGTGGCCGTCACGCCGCTCGACGTGCCGGGGCTGGCGCGCCATTGCCTGATCCAGATTACCGATGTGAGCGTGGCGGTTCACCGCGAACGCTTGCTGCGCGACCAGGCGCTCGAGTTGCGCTCGCAAACCTTTTCGGATGGCTTGACCGGGATTGCCAACCGCCGCCATTTTGATGTGGCAATGGAAAAGGAAATGCGCCGCGCCAAGCGGTCGGGCACGCCGCTGTCCTTGTTGATGATCGATATCGATTCGTTCAAGCCATACAACGACCATTACGGCCACCAGCAGGGCGATGACACCTTGATCAAGGTGGCGCACGCGCTGGCGGCCATGCTGCAGCGCCCGGCGGACCTGATCGCGCGGTATGGCGGGGAAGAGTTTGCCGTGATCTTGCCCGAGATGACGCCCGAACACAGCCAGGTGCTGGCCGAGAAGATGCGTGAGCGCATTGCCGACTTGGGGATTCCGCATGTCAAGTCCGAGCTGACCGGGTATGTGACGGTCAGCATCGGCCTGGCCACGCACGCGCTGGAGCATCCGGGCGATATTGCCGTGCTGCTGGGGGAAGCGGACCGGGCGCTGTACATGGCCAAGGGGGCGGGACGCAACCGGGTGGTGCGCTTCAGTGCGGGGTAGGCCTTACGGCTCCGGCGAATGACTGCGCTTTAACACCCGCAACACAAAGGTCGACCTGCTGTGGCGCAAGCCCGGCAGTTTGTACAAGCTGCGCCGTAAAAACTCTTCATACCCCGCCGTCCCCGCCACCGCCACCTTGATCAGGTAATCGTACTCCCCGGTCAATAAATACGCTTCCAGCACCTCCGGCATATCGGCCAGCGCCTGCCCGAAGCGTTCGAAGGTAGCATCGTCATGCCGGTCCAGGGTCACCTCGATCATCACGGTATCGGGCACGCCCAGCGCCTGCTGGTTCAGCAGCACCGTATAGCCCTCGATCACCCCGGCCTCCTCCATCTGGCGCACCCGGTTCCAGCACGGCGAGGCCGACAGCCCGATGCGCTCGGCCAACTGGGTATTCGAGATGCGCCCGTCGCGGCGCAGCTCGCGCAAGATCTTGCGGTCAATCTCGTCAAGTTCGGCAGCATTCATGGCTTTTCACACCTCCAAGGAAGAATTTTCACAATACCACATCTTTGGCAGACGATTCTTCCGTCAACAGCAAAACCAGCGCCCACTTCGAAAGCCTATTCCGCCACCCCCGGGATATCCTTTCAGGCATGAACGATAGCCACCTGCCCCTCCACTTTTCCGTCCCCAAGGCCGCCACCCTGGACACCCTCGAAGCGGTGCTGGCCATCGCCCGTCGGGGCGGCCTGCACCTGGCCGCGCTTGAACTCGACAGCAGCGCCGCCGACGACGACGTCATCTTCCTCCAGCTGCGCGCCATCGACCCCGACCTGCTCGCACTGTTCATGACGCGCCTGCGCAACGTGATCGAGATTATCGATATTTTCCCCCTCCACGAAAGAGTTGCGCGTATGCATGTTGCTTAATTAGCATAAATGGCGGACACTACAACGTCGCGCAGCCGCGCCAGCCTTGTCCAAGCCCATGTCCCTATTCACCCGGAAACGCGTAGCCATCCTGATCGCCGTGATCGCTGCCGGCGCCGCCGGCGCCGCCTGGCTGCAATCGACAAAACCGCCCGTGATCCCGGAGTCGCGCTACCGCTCGGCGCTGGTCGACACCGGCACCATCACCCAGACCGTCACGGCCACCGGCACCATCAACCCGGTCGCGCTGATCAATGTCGGCTCGCAAGTGTCGGGCACCGTGGTCGAACTCAAGGCCGACTTCAACGACCATGTGAAAAAGGGCCAGGTGCTGTTGAAACTCGACCCGACCATCTTCAACGCCCAGATCCGCCAGGTCGAAGCGGGCCTGGCCTCGGCCGAAGCGTCGATGCGCCTGGCGCAAGCGAACTTCGAGCGCAACGAACGGCTGGTGGCGCAAAATTACGTGTCCAGCCTGACCCTGGACCAGGCGCGCCGCGAGCTCGACGTGGCCAAGGCCAATATCAAGCTGTCGCAGGCGCAACTGGCGCGCGCCCAGGCCGACCTCGACAACAGCGTGATCCGCGCCCCCATCGACGGCGTGGTCATCAAGCGCACCATCGACCTGGGCCAGACCGTGGCGGCCTCCTTCACCACGCCGAATTTGTTCCAGATCGCCAAGGACCTGACCAAGATGCAGATCGACACCAGCGTCTCGGAAGCCGACGTGGGCGCGCTGAAAGATGGCCAGCCGGCCCACTTCGTCGTCGACGCCTACCCCGACCGCGAATTCGCGGCCAGCATGCGCCAGTTCCGGCTGGCGGCGAACGTGGTGCAGAACGTGGTCACCTACAACGTCGTGCTCGACGTCGAAAACAAGGAAGAATTGCTCAAGCCGGGCATGACGGCCCAGGTGCGCCTGGTGGTCGGCAACCGTCCCAACGTGTTGCGCATTCCCACCGCCGCCCTGCGCTTTCGCCTCAGCGACGAGGAGCTGGAAAAGGAACAGAAAAAACAAAAGGCCAGCGGCAAGGCCCCGGCCGTGGTGCCGGCCCCAAGCGAGGAAGACGACATCGCCTTTCGCAGCAAGAGCGAAACGGCGCGCATCTTCAAGGTCTACAAGCTCGACGAGAAGAACGAGGCCAGGCCGGTCGACATCAAGATCGGCCTGTCCAACTTCCGCTACACCGAAGTGCTCTCGGGCGGCCTGAACAAGGGCGATAAGGTCATTACGCGCGCCAACGCCGGCCCCAAGAGCGACTTCTGATGCCGGCGCCAGGGACAGCGACACCGCTGATCGATATCCGCCAGGTCACGAAAAGCTATTTTTCGGGCAGCATGGAAACCCAGGTGCTGTTCGGCATCGACCTGTTGGTGCCGCGCGGCGACTTCCTGGCCGTAATGGGGCAATCCGGCTCGGGCAAGTCGACCCTGATGAATATTTTCGGCTGCCTGGACCAGGCCACCGGCGGTACCTACCTGCTCAACGGCATCGACACCCTCACCCTGTCGCGCGCCGAACTGGCGACCGTGCGCAACCGGACCATCGGCTTCGTGTTCCAGAGCTTTAACCTGATCAAGCGCATGAGCGTGGCCGAAAACGTCGCCTTGCCGCTGATCTACGCCGGGGTGTCGCGCACCAAAGCCCATGCCAAGGCGCTGGTCGAGCTGGAACGGGTGGGCCTGGCCGAGTACGCCAGACGCACGCCGAATCAATTGTCCGGCGGCCAGCAGCAACGGGTGGCGATCGCCCGCGCCCTGGTGGGCGACCCGCCGCTGATCCTGGCCGACGAGCCGACCGGCAACCTCGATACGCAGACCAGCGTCGAGATCATGCGTTCATTCCAGCAACTCAACAGCGAACGCGGCATCACGATCCTGCTGGTCACGCACGAGAGCGACATCGCCGCCTACAGCAAGCGCCTGATACGCCTGAAAGACGGGCGCGTGCTGTACGACGGCCCCGCCGCCGAGGGCTTGCGCGAACTGGCGTTGAGTCACGAGCAGCAGGCGCTGGCGCAGGGAGGCGGCGCATGAATTTCTTCCAGGTCGTGATCGAAGCGTTCCGCTCGATGAGCGCGAACCGCCTGCGCACCGCGCTGACCATGCTCGGCATCATCATCGGGATTACCTCGGTGGTGCTGCTGCTGGCCCTGGGCGACAGCATGCAGCGCTTCATCGGCAAGGAACTCGAAGCGCTGGGCACCAACATGCTGTTCATTTCGCCGGGCGGCAACCGCGCCGCCGCCCAGCGCATGCGCGCCGGCGCCGCGCCGGCCTTGACCCTGGCCGATGCGGCCGCCCTCAATTCCCTGTCCAGCCTGGCGGGCGCCGCACCGGCCTTGCAGGGCGGCTTCAAGCTGGCGGTCGGCAACGAAACCTCGTCGAGCAGCGTCAGCGGCGTAACGCCCGCGATGTTCAAGATCCGCAACTGGAAGATGGAGCTCGGCAGCGTGTTCAGCGACGCCGACGTGCGCGCCGCCTCGCGCAGCGTGATCATCGGACACAAGGTGGCCGACCAGTTCTTCTACAAGATGGACCCGCTGGGCAAATATATTCGCATCGAAAACGTCGCCTTCCAGGTCGTTGGCGTGCTGCACGGCGAAGGCAAGCAGATCGACGGGCCGGATTTGTCGGAACTGGTGCTGGTGCCGATCACCGCCGCGCGCGCCCACCTGATCCGCAACCCCTTCCCCGACAATGTGCATTACGTCGTGGCGCAGGGCAAGTCGGATGGCAATTTGCAGGATGCCATCGAAGACATCAACGAAACCTTGCGCGACCGCCATCACATCAAGTTCGACGAGCCGGACGACTTCCGCATCGACAACCTGGCCTCGTTTGCCGAGACCGCCGGCAAGATCAGCGCCGGCATTGCCGCCCTGCTCGGCCTGATCGGCGCGATCTCGCTGGTGGTGGGCGGGATCGGCATCATGAACATCATGCTGGTGTCGGTGACCGAGCGCACGCGCGAGATCGGCATCCGCATGGCCATCGGCGCCAAGCCGCGCGATGTGCTGCTGCAATTTCTGACCGAAGCCGTGGTGATTTGCCTCGCCGGCGGCGTGCTCGGCATTGCCATTGCCGTGGGCCTGGCGGCGGCGATCACGGCCACCGGCAAGTTCGATGTCGTCATCAGCCTGTCGGCGGTGATCGTGGCCTGCGGCTTTTCCAGCCTGGTGGGTGTGTTCTTTGGTTTTTACCCGGCGCGGCGCGCCTCGCGCCTGTTGCCGGTCGATTGTTTACGTTACGAATAGACTTTGATGACATTGCCATTACTGATAGCCATGCTGCTGGCCGCCGGCGCCGCTTGCGCCCAGGAAGCCGACGCGGCAAAGGAGGTCGGGACGGTGCAGGTCAACGCCCTGCGCGACCCGGATTTCAAGACGTACCGGGCGTTTGTTGCCGGGCTCGACGCGTTCGATGCGAAGCACACGTTGGCGCCGGCAGCGGCCATGCGCTTCCTGCTGCGCCCGAGCACGCCGAACGCCAGCATCGAGGGCGTGACCATCCGCATCGCTGGCAACGAGACCAATATGGCGGTGCCGCTGGCGGCCGATGGCACCTTTGCCATGCCGCGCAAGCAGGCGGCGCTGGACGAGGAAGCCGAAGTGCTCCTCAACCGCAAGAAAGGCAGCTTCCGCTGGCGCCCTTCGGTGCATACGCCCGAGGTGCCGGCCAACGCGCGCCGGCTGGGCGACCTGCGCCTCGAATGCGAGGTGCGCTGGGCGGTGGACCGCAAGGACATGGGGTTCGCCAAGCGCACCATCATCAGCGCCTTCGGCGGGCCGTGCCGGACGGCGCGCGTGCATGTCTTGCAACTGGCGCCGCGCGCGCTAGCCGGGTATCGCATGGTGGCGGGGGAACGCAGCGAAACCGCGCCGGCCGACGCGGTGAGGGAGGACCGGACCACGTATATCGTGCCGCTGCATGATGCGAGCTGGCCGGATGAGGCGCTGGTGGAGTTTGAGTTCAGCGGGCAGAAGTGATTTCTGGCGCGGATGGACGGGGCGCGGCGCGCTTTTCAATTGAGCACTGGTACCGCGTTCATTCCTCAAAATCGACATACGCATACTTGACGCCGTCGATAACGATCTCCTCGACTTCGCGTGGCGTGCCGCAAATGGTTAAGCTGAATTCAGCCAGTACCTTTTCGAACTCCGCTGTCAACAATCGCTCACGAACAGCATGTTTGAGAGGCAATTCCGAATAAGCAAGCGGTAGGCGAATGGTGCCAGCCAGCACCCTTTCACAGAGCGGAACGACCCATTTCCAAACATCGTTCTCATCCTTAGTCGGATCAATATTAAGTCGAATGTAGTTCAGTAGTGCCACGGTCTCGCGCCTTAAGCGCCGCTGGTCGACTTGAGCATATCGATAGAGCCTCTTGCAAAACTAGCGGAACGGATGAAAATTGCTTGGCAGCGCAAGCGAAAAGGTGGGAGTGGGCGCCCATTTCTGGCATGATTTAGTTCTAACGCTTAATCAAAACGCCCACACCATGAATGCTACCCGACCCGCCCTGATCATGCAACGCTGGAACGCAGTTCAATATGACGTGCTGCCGGAACTGCGCGCAGAAGTGGGCGTCTTGACGCCGAAACTTGAGCGCCTTATCTACGTTCTGGAGTGGGCGCGTATCGAGGAATTCGCTGACGATTCCTGGGACGGGATCGGCCGACCGCCGCATGTTCGGGCCTGGCTGGCGAATGCTTTTGTGGCGAAGGCGGTGCTGGGCATCACCACCACCGTCGGGCTGGTCGAGCGCCTGACCATGGACAAGACCTTGCGGCGCATTTGCGGATTTCCGCCGTTTGCAAAGCTGCCTTCGGAGGCGACGTTTT